>JAGCFY010000050.1 GCA_017649845.1 Paludibacteraceae bacterium | reverse complement strand
GCAATGCGGTGAGGACCATTACGATAGGAGCCGATCTGCGCGGCGCAACGAGTCAGGTGGCGGCGGAGAAGAAAGTGAAACAATGGATCAATACCCATATGACCGACCTGCCGGAAGGAATATCCATCTCCTATGGCGGCTTGACGGAGATCAACGATATGATGATTCCGCAAATACTTTGGTCCGTAGTAGCAGCACTGGCGGTGATGCTCGTACTGCTGCTGTATCATTTCGGTAAGATAGGTCTGGCGCTTCTGACGCTGTCCAGCGCCATTCTGTGTCTTTTCGGCTCTATGACAGGCTTGGCGATTTTTAACCTCGATATATCTATCACCGCGGTGTTAGGTATAGTCAGTCTGATAGGTATTATTGTCCGGAATGCGATCATGATGTATGAATATGCGGAGGATGCCCGCAAATACAAGCACCTCACATATCGCGACGCGGCATTCCAGGCGGGATTGCGAAGAATGCGACCGGTGTTCCTGACCAGCGCCACGACAGCGCTTGGTGTATTACCGATGATCATTGCCGCAACGAGTCTTTGGATGCCGATGGGAGTGGTGATCTGTTTCGGTACGATATTCACGCTGCCGCTGACAGTGACGATTCTGCCGGTCGTTTATTGGAAAGTGTATGCGCATAAGGACGAAGTGGCAGGATGAGAGTAGTTGTCTTTGATAGCATGGAGGAAGGAACGGAGGCGGAAGTGCAGAGGTTGTTACCTCTGGTCTCTGACCAACGGCGCGAACAGGCGCTGCGGTACAAACATACCTTCGGCCGGTTTTGCTGCTTGAAGAGTTGGGAAATGTTGTTACAACAGCTATCAACCAGCTATCAACCAGCTGATAACCAGCTAATAACCCCTATCAAGTGGCAGAATTTTGAATACAACGAGTACGGCAAGCCTTTTTTGCCGGATGGTCCGCAGTTCAGTATCAGTCATTGCAAAGCGGGCATAGCCGTAGCGATAGACGATCAGCCGATAGGGATCGATATTGAATCCATCCGGCATGCGGACGAAGACCTGATAGCCCGTACGATGAACGAGCACGAGCAGAAGCAGATACATGATGATAGGGATTTTACACGGCTCTGGACGCAGAAAGAAGCCGTAGTGAAGGCCGAAGGTACAGGTATCATGTCCTTTGATCAAATGCAGTCGGTCTTGACCGATAATCGGGAGTGGACCGTGGAGAGTTTTGAAAACGAGAGATATATTTATAGCATCGCATATAAAAAATAACAGATATGGAAAATTATATTGTTTCAGCGCGAAAATACCGGCCGCAGACTTTTGAGACGGTGGTGGGGCAGCAGACTCTGACCCAGACGCTGCAGAACTCGATCCGTCAGGGCCATTTGGCACATGCCTATTTGTTCTGCGGACCGCGTGGAGTAGGTAAGACCACCTGCGCCCGTATCTTCGCGAAGACGATTAACTGCCTTAATCCGCAGAACGGCTTTGATGCCTGCAACGAATGTGAGTCCTGCCGGGCGTTCAACGAGCAGCGATCGTTTAATATCCACGAGCTGGATGCGGCGTCGAATAACGGCGTGGAGGAGATCAAAGCGCTCATCGAACAAGTGCGAATCCCGCCGCAGATAGGTAAGTACTCCGTCTATATCATCGATGAGGTGCATATGTTAACCGCCGCGGCTTTCAATGCGCTGCTCAAGACACTCGAAGAGCCGCCCGCATACGCCATTTTTATTCTGGCTACGACGGAGAAGCACAAGGTGATTCCTACTATCCTCAGTCGCTGCCAGGTGTATGATTTTAATCGTATTACCGTACCGGATATTATTGCGTATCTGAAGCAATTAGCAGCCAAAGAAGGAATCACCGCGAGCGAAGAGGCGCTGAATGTTGTAGCGCAAAAAGCCGACGGAGGTATGCGCGATGCGCTCTCTATTTTTGACCAGCTGGTCGCTTTCTGCGGCACGAATATCACGTACGAGCGCACGATAGAAGTGCTCAATGTGCTGAATACGGATTATTATTTCAATCTGGTAGATGCCGCCCTGCAACATGATGTGACCAAGGTGTTGCTACTCTTCAACGACGTACTGAATCATGGCTTTGATGCCGGTCATTTTGTGACGGGATTTGCGCAGCACCTGCGCGATGTGCTGGTAAGCAAAGATCCGCAGACTGTGCAGTTGCTTGAGACTAGTGATGCTATCCGGCAGCGCTATGCGCAGCAAGCGCAATTATGCGCTCCGGTGTGGCTTTTCCAGGCCTTGGACTTGCTCAATACTTGCGATATTAATTATCGTACGGCGCGTAATAAACGCCTGACGGTGGAGTTGGCGCTCGTCAAACTGTGTCAGTTAGGTGTGCCGCAAAATATCCCGACGACTCAGACTGCTCCAGCTCGCCCGGCAGCCAAACCCGCAGCACCTGCGAAGCCTGCAGAACCGGCCAAACCCGCAGAGCCTTCTAAACCTGCAGAACCTGCAGAGACCGCTCCGGCCGCACCGGCAACGCAGGCCGCACCGAACCCTCCGCTACCTAAAATGCCTAAGATCAGTCTGGGTATAGGCCCCAAACCTGCGGCTAAAACCGAAGCGCCGCAAACAGCGCAAGAGCCCGAGGAGGAGCAGGATCGCCCTTTTACAGCTGACCAACTCAGAGACGCATGGGTTGGTCTGTCGGCTGCCCATAATGAGGAACTGCGTCTCAAACAGTTGATCGAAAATTACATTCCCACGTTGGTAGATGAAACCACGGCGCAGATAGAGATGCCGAACCCCTGGCAACTGGACCAGATGCGTGGCGCTCTGCCTACTTTGCTGGGTCAGCTACGCCGTACGCTCCATAATAAGCAACTGAATATCCGCCTTGTGCTGGCGGAATATAACCGTGAACAGATGGCATATACGTCGGATGAGAAATATGCGCTGATGGCGGAGTATAACCCCGCTTTGGCGCTGCTGAAAGAGAGATTGGATCTGCAAGTGGATTAAAAAACGGAAACCATACATTTGAAATACGACCTGAAATCATATCTGCCTACTACCTGCAAGGAGATGGAGTTGCGGGGATGGGATGAAGTGGACATCGTCTTCTTCACCGGGGATGCGTATATCGACCATCCTTCTTTCGGCGCAGCGGTGTTGGGGCGTGTACTCGAGGCGGCAGGATATCGCGTAGCGATAGTTCCGCAGCCGGACTGGCATGGCGATTTCAGAGATTTTACGAAGTTTGGCAAACCTCGGATCTATTTTGCTGTCTCTGCGGGCAGTATGGATTCGATGGTGAATCATTATACGGCGGCCAAGCGCAAGCGCTCTGACGATGCATATACGCCCGAAGGGCGTCCCGGGGCTCGGCCGGACTATTGTACCATCACCTATTGCCGGATCCTGAAGCAGCTATACCCCGATGTGCCTATTGTGATAGGCGGTATCGAGGCCTCCATGCGGCGCCTGACGCATTATGACTACTGGCAGGATAAACTCATGCCTTCTATCCTCGTGGATAGCGGAGCCGACCTGTTGGTCTATGGCATGGGCGAGCAGGCTATGACCGAGATAGCCCGGAAAATGGCCTTACACCATACACCTTACGCCCTACACCAAATCCCCCAGACCGCCTTTTTGACAGCCGATAAGGCTGAACTGCCGGAAGGAGCGATTATGCTCGCGAGTCATGAGACAGCGCTGCGCGATAAACGCGCGCATGCCGAGAATTTCCGGCTGATAGAGATCGAGTCGAATAAGATACATCAGACCCCGCTCGTGCAGCCCGTAGGCAAACAATATGTGGTGGTCAACCCTTCCTATCCGCCTCTTACCACGGAGCAGCTGGATGCTATCTACGACCTGCCGTACACCTACACGCCGCACCCCAAATACAAAGACAAACATATCCCGGCCTACGAAATGATCAAGTGGTCGGTATGCATGCATCGCGGCTGCTTCGGCGGGTGCTCGTTCTGTACGATCTCGGCGCACCAGGGCAAACAGATCGTCTCGCGCTCCAAGGCTTCTATCCTCCGTCAGATAGAGCGGCTTAGTCAGCTGCCGGACTGGCACGGAGTGATCTCTGATTTAGGAGGACCTTCGGCTAATATGTATGGCATGCAAGGAAAAGACAAGACCCTTTGCGAACGTTGCGCGAGGCCTTCTTGCCTCCAACCTGCTATTTGCAAAAACCTGAATCAGGACTTTGGCCCGATTCTTGATATATATCGTACGGTGGATAAACTGCCGTATGTCAAGCATGCCTTTGTCGGCTCGGGTATTCGCTACGACCTGATGAGCGAACCCTATGCGCGGCAGTTGATCTCGCGCCATGTATCCGGACGACTTAAAGTGGCACCGGAGCACTGCGCGGATAATGTGCTCAAAGTGATGAGAAAACCCTCATGGACTCATTATTTACGCTTTAGAGAACTCTTTCTGAGGATTAACAAAGAGGTGGGTCTGAACCAACAATTAATCCCTTATTTCATCTCTTCTCATCCGGGCTGCACCAAACGCGATATGCAAGCCCTGGCGGAGGAGACAAAGAAAATGCACTATAGGCCGGAGCAGGTTCAGGATTTTACACCTACGCCCATGACGCTCTCTACGACCATGTTTTACACCGGAATCAACCCCTACACGCGCGAATCCATATATGTCGCGCGTACACCCGAAGAGAAAAAACAACAAAACCAGTATTTTTTCTGGTACAAACGATAAAATAGTAAAATACATAGCATTATGTCAAAGAAATATCGTATAAACCCTGAAACGCTGCAGCTCGAGCGTATAGAGCACGGCCTGCGTTATTGGCTGCGCCGGTCCGGCGGATATATCATCGGAGGTATCTGCCTTGGCGTGATTTTTTTCTATACCTTCCTGTATTTCTTCCCCTCGCCGCGGGAAGCATCGCTCATGCAGTATAATAAAAACCTGACGGCGGAGATGGAGGTATTGGGAAAACAGGTGGACCAGATGCAGATAGTGCTCTCTGACCTCTCCCAGCGCGATGATAACCTCTATCGCGCTATCCTCGGAGCCGAACCTATCCCGATGTCGGTGCGCTTGGGAGCTACCCGGCAGATCACCTATTATGACTCGCTTGCGCGTATGACCAACACCCAGCTGGCGGCCGATCTGCAGCGTAAGGTGGATGTGTTGGAAAAAGAACTGTATGTCCAGGCCCGCTCATACGACGAGATACTCGATCTGGCTAAGAAACAGGAGACCCGCATGGAGAATATACCGGCTATCCAACCGGTGCTGAATAAGGACCTCAAGCATATGGCATCCGGATACGGATGGCGTATAGACCCCGTCTACCATATCCGTCGGTTCCATGAGGGGATGGACTTTACGGCGCCGGTGGGTACAGATATTTTCGCTACTGGAAACGGTGTCGTCACGTACGCCGGATGGCGGCAAGGGTATGGAGAAACGGTCGAGATTGACCATGGCTTCAACTATGCTACGCGCTACGCTCACTGTTCTAAACTGTTCGTCCGTGTAGGCCAGAAAGTGAAACGGGGGGATGTCATCGCGCTCGTGGGAAATACCGGCAAATCCACCGGACCGCATGTGCATTACGAGGTACATTACCTTGGGCGCCCTATTGACCCGAGAAACTATTATTTCTATGATCTCAGCCCGGAGGATTATGACAAGATGGTGCAACTCTCCTCCAATATGGGGAATATGCTGGATTAAAAAAATCGCGTCTCTTAACCGAGGCGCGATATTTTTGCTAATTCTTTTTCGTCTAGTATCCGGATGTGCTTTCCGTCGAGAGAGACCAGTCCTTCCTGAGCAAACTGACTTAGCGTGCGGATGGCATTGCTGGTGGTCATGTTACTCATATTAGCCAGATCCTCGCGGGGCAGTACCATCGCTAAAGTCTGCTCGTCTTTCTCAAATCCGTAGTTCTTTACCAATGCTAACAGGCTCTCCGCCAGGCGACCGCGGATATGTTTCTGCGTCAGGTTTACCGTTTGAATCTCCGAGATAGCCAGATCCTTTGCCATGATCTGCATTACTTCGTAGCAGAACGCACCGTTCGCTTTTACCAAGCGGATAAACTCCGCACGTGGTATGCGATAAACCACGCAATCCTCAAATGCACTGGCGTTGGAGTTGTATGCTTCGTCAGCAATACAGGCGCGATATCCGAATATATCGTAGGGTTTAAGGAGCCGAATGATTTGTTGACGAAGCCCGATACCTTCTTTGTAGATGCGTACCTTTCCGCGCAATACCATCCACATCCATCGTGACTCATCGCCCTCAAAGTGGATGATTTCGTTTTTCGAATAACTGATGGTTTCTACTACATTACCTACTTCCAAGCGCTCGGCTTCTGTCAGCGTTGCCCATAGGGAATTTAACTCCCATAACGGCGCAAAATGTTCTACCACTTGTCTTCTCATTATTTTCGTAATGTTTCGATATGTTTCGAATCGAATTCCTTAAACCGATTACGGCTTATTAGGAATTTGCTGCAAATTTACAACATTTCTTTTATATATGCAAATAAAAAATGTTTTTTAACATATTTTTTCCGTTTTTTCTTGCATATTTCATTTTTTTGCAGTAATTTCGCAGTCCAAAAGGAAAAAACAATGAAAAACATAGTATCTATTTTTGTTGCTCTTCTGGGCAGTATGGTGAGCAGTGTAGTGCTGGCGGCAGGAATTAACTATAACGGCACGAACCTGCAGGAAAACACGGAGTTCACACGTACACAATGCGGAACGCAGTTGAAAAACACAATGAAGGAAATCAGCGGTCTGGCTTGTTCCCGTACGACACCCGGTTACCTTTGGGCGCACGGTGATGAGAACACCGGTAGCGACCGTAAGATCATTGCTATTCAGCCGTCCGGCACGTTAGCCATGACGGTGAATCTGACTACTCCGAACACGACCCGCGACGACTGGGAAGATATTTGTACCGGCCGTTATGAGGGCACGAATTATGTGTTTGTCGGCGCTATCGGAGATAATGATTTGCAGTTTAACGATCAGTATTATATCTACTATTTCGAGGAGCCGGCGATTAGTTCGGGTTCGCAAACCGTGACGGTGAATACCATCCGTTACGGCTATCCGGACAACCAGGCGCATAATACCGAGACGCTGATGTATGACAATGTGGAGCAGATGTTTTACATCGCCGATAAGGTGGATGGCGTCTGCCATCTGTACAAACTGCCTTTCCGCACGGATTACGGCACCGGCATACAACGTCTGACGGAGGTATGTGCCTTAGGTAACGGCTCTAAGTTCAAGGAGGCGAACGGTGGTGATATTTCGCCTGACGGCAAATGGATGTCCATCAAGAACGAGAAGTATATCCTTCTCTGGGAGCGTCAGGGTTCGGAGAGCCTGAGCGTAACTGCGCAGCGTGACCCGGTGCAAGTGATGGCTTATCAAGAAGAAGAGCAAGGCGAATCCTTGGCATGGTTGGACGCAACGACTTTTTATACGACGAGCGACTCGAAAAAGGACACTCCTATTTATAAATACGTGCGCGAGGGTGATCCCACGTCCGCGGAGGTGACAAGTATCACGATCAACGGCCAGGCTCTTGCCGGTTTTGATGCAGAGACGACGAGTTACAATATAGAGTTGCCTTATGGTACGACCTCGATGCCTCAGATTGAAGCAACGGCGGCTAATGGCGCTACCGTAACGGTCAATCTGCCGCTCTCTATTCCGGGGAATGCGACGGTCGTTTGTACCTCGCAGGACGGCTCTAACTCTGTCACGTACACTATTCATCTGACGCTCTCTACGACTCCGAGTTCGGACGCTACGCTGAAGAGCCTGAGCGTCAACGGTACGCCGATAGAGGGCTTCAAAGCCGATAGCACCGCATATGAGGTGGTTATCGCTTATACGGCTTCTCTGCCGGTTGTGACGGCAGAGACGAACGATGCGTTTGCAACAGCGGCGGTAACGAACGTAACGGAAGTGACGAAAACCGGCAATGACGCGACAGTGGTGGTAACCGCCCAAGATGGCACAACACAGATGACCTATACGGTTACCTTCAAGCGTGCTGACGCAATCAAGAAGATCAACGAGGTCATTCTATCGAACCACTATAGCGCCTATATCAACGAGGGGGAGACCGTCATCCGCGGATGGTATCTGGCAGGAGAGAATACGCCGATAATCAGCAGTTATAAGGTGAGCGAAAATACTACTTGGGCACAGAACGGCAATACGATAACGATCACCGGAGCAGATGGTGAGAGCGCTACTTATACGCTGGATATCCAGCCGGTGACCCCTGCGGCGTTTACGACTGCTGAGATTGTCTTCAACGGCACGGAGACGTGGGTGAAGAGTGCATACGGATGGGATAGCAGCAAGAAATGGAAGTTCTCCAAGACCGACAGCGATTACAGCCGTGAGATAGCGGGTAAGACGCACGTGGAGTTGTTCCTGCCGGCTTGCGACACGCTCTATCTGACGCCCTTCTCCGGCACGGAAAGAGATGTACGCTTCTATATCAACGGCGTCGAGTTTGGCTCCAAGACCAAGTTTGTGAAGGCAGGTCTGACCCTGAATGTGGAGCAATCGGCTCCGTTTATGCTCACAATCGCTTCGGCGCAAACGAGCGGTGACGGAGGCGTATCGGCTATCCGCATGGCGCGCAAAAAAGGTGGTGAAACAGACCTTACGGATGTTGGTTCACCGTTGCCGGCAACCAAGATTCTCCGTTCCGGCCGTATCCTCGTCGTCCGGGGGGATAAGATTTATACTGTTACCGGTATGGAGCTTCGTTAACAAGAGGTTTTAATGGCACATCAGATACAGGACAAAGATCGTTTGTATGCCTTCTTGCGGCCGTATGTGGACTGGATGTTCCGGCGGTCCTACCGGCGGTTCCAGTATGTCGGGAGGGAGAACGTGCCGAAGGACGGGGCGGTTATTTTTGCACCTAATCATACGAATGCGTTATGCGATGCCATGGCGGTATTGGGCATAGACGGGCGGCGTAAGGTGTTTGTCGCTCGCGCGGATATATTCCATGATCCGAAGAAGGCCAAGATACTGAGATGGCTCAAGATCATGCCTATCAGCCGTGAGCGCGACGGATTAGACGAGGTGCGGCATAACGATGCAACGATGGATCAGGCGGTAGAGACGCTCCATGACGGAGTGCCCTTCTGTATCTTGCCGGAAGGGAGACATCGCCCGATGCATTCGCTCCTGCCGCTCAGCAAAGGTATCTTCCGTATCGCGCTCCGCGCTAACGATGAGTTTGGGGCGGAGAAGAACGTCTATATCGTGCCGGTAGGGCTGGAATACGGCGATTACTACCATCTCTGGGATAGCCTCACGGTGAATATCGGTAAACCCATTAATGTGACCGCTTTTGCACGTGAACATGCGGACTTGACCAGACCGCAGTTGATCATGGCGCTGCGCGAGGAGTTGACGCAGCGGATCAAAGAGCAGATCTTATGGGTACCGGACGATGAGCATTATGAGGAGAACATAGAGAAACTGCAAGCTAACCCGCCTGCGCCGTTTGATCGCTTCAAGCACCACCGGTTACCCCGATGGTTCCTGATTATCATGCTGGTGCTCCTCTCTCCGCTTTTCCTCGTGAGCGCCGTACTCACCGTGCCGCTCTGGGCGGTATGGCTCCTGATACGATGGAAGGTGAAGGACCCGGCGTTCCATAACTCCGTCCAGTATGTATGGCAGCTGGTCTTTATCCCCCTCAACCTCTTCATCACCATGCCGTTCTGGATCTTCCTGCAGGAATATATGTATCAGGCAAGAAAGGTAGTTAAAAGTTAGTAATTATTCATTAGAAATATGATACGGGTTTATGTATTGATAGCGCTGTACGTGCTGATACCGGTAGGTATTATCGAGTGCTTCAAGCGCTGGGGATGGATGCGGAAAATGGGCACGGTGGTTGCGGCCTATGCGATTGGTATCCTGTTTGCCTTGACGGGCTTGGTCCATTTCGAACCGGGGACGGCGGCAGCGCTGAGTTTTAGCAAGTTGCAGTCTACGCTGATGTCGGTCACGGTGCCTTTGGCTATCCCGCTGATGCTCTTTAACTGTGATTTTAAGTTATGGACCAAGGCGCTGCCTAAGACTCTCTGGTCCCTCGTAGGCGGTATTTGTGCCGTGCTGATAGCGGTCGTGAGCGGTTATTTTATCTTCCGCACGAGCGAGGTGCCGGCTTTCAACAAAGTGGCGGCTATGATGACAGGTATCTATACCGGCGGTACGATGAATTTCAATGCCCTCGGCGCCTCGCTCGGCGTGGATAAGACGGTCATGGCTATCGTCTTGGCTTTCGAGATGGTGCTGACTACGCCTTATATCTTCTTCATCATCGGTGGCGGATACCGGGTCTTCCGCAAGATCCTGCCGTACCAGGACGTGACCCGCAAAGGGCGGACCGATGCGGAGGTGGAGACCAGAGATATCGAGGATTACAGCGGGATGTTCGCAAAGCGCAACGTAGGCGGTATGTTCGCCGGCCTGGGGCTGAGTGTGCTCTTTCTCGCTGTCGGAGCGGGGCTGGCGCTACTGCTGACAGGTACGCTGAACGAATTGGTCGTGATCCTGACCATCACCACGCTCTCTATCATCGCCTCGTTCTTCAAATGGGTGCGTAACCTGCCTAAGACTTTCGAGTTGGGTATGTTCTTCATCCTGATTTTCTCGGTTATCGTCGCTTCCTTGTTTGATATCCATAGCGTGAACGGCGGCTCGCTGATGATAGGCCTTTTCGTGCTCTGGGTGATGCTGGTGGCTGCGGGCTTACATCTGCTCTTCTGCCGGATTGCCAAAGTGAGTGGAGACCTGTTCTGCGTCAGCCAGATAGCCTTGCTCTGTTCGCCGCCTTTTGTGCCTCCGGTGGTGGGAGCTATGAAGAATAAGAAAGTGCTGATTTCCGGTATCGTCATCGGCCTCGTGGGCTACGCCGTAGGTACATATCTCGGGGTCCTGATTGCTTTTATTTTACCTTAGAATGAATCTTGTTATGAAAAAATATTTATCATCGTCCCCCTTTAGGGGGATTGTGGGGGTCTTCCTTGTATTGTGTCCTTTCTTCCTTGCCCCTCTGCAGGCCAAACGCCAGCCCAAACCGCAGGAAGTGGATTCGCTCGGACGTAAGATCAAAACCGGCTGGAACTTCGGTATCCTGCCTTCTATTGCCTATGATGCCGACTATGGTTTTCAGGGCGGCGTGCTGACCAATGTCTATTATTACGGCGACGGCTCGCAGTATCCGGAGTATATCCATTCGCTCTATCTCGAGGCCGCTTATACCACCAAGCATCACGGTATCTTCCGCTTTAACTACGATTCGAAATATCTTATCCCCGGCCATCGTCTGACGCTGGATGCTACTTATCTGCCCGACGCAATGTGCGATTTCTACGGCTTTAACGGCTTCCAGTCTTCCTATCACTACGATTGGCATAACTGGAACAAGAATCCCGAGAAGATGAATCCGACGGACTATCGCAGCCGTGTGTTCTATAAATATAAACGCGACCTCATCCGCGTGGCGGGAGATATCGAGGGTACGATTTACAAGGACCTCAAATGGAATGCAGGGCTTGGTGTGCTCGGTTACCTCATCGATGACTGCGATATCAAGATGCTCAACGGCAAACGCGAGTATGACCCGACGAAGACCAACGCCGAACAGAAAGCGCTCAACCCCGACGAACCCTTGCTCTACGATAAATACAAGACCTGGGGACTGATCGGTGCCGACGAGGAGAAAGGCGGCTGGCATCCCTATGTGCGTGCGGGACTTACCTATGACACCCGCGATAAACGGCAGGGACCGAACAGCGGTATCTATACCGACCTTTTCTTCACCTATTCGGCGGCGTTCAATGCGCCGTACGGACAACAGGCCGCCGCGGGCTATAACCACCTGCAGTTCAACTTTACCTTCCGCCATTATGTCCCCTGTTACCGCGATCGGAACGGTATCAGCCGTATCACGTTTGCTTATCGTATCGGTACCCAGAATAATATCGCGGGCCGCTCGCCGTTCTATATGAATAACTATATGAACGCACTCTTTATACAGCGCGTCTATTACGAGGGGCTCGGTGGAGGTAACTCCGTCCGGGGCATGATGGCGAACCGTATCCTCGCTAACGGCTTTGCGTTCGCTAATGTCGAGTTCCGCTTCCGCGTGGTCAATTTCGATATCGGGCGACAGCATTTCTTTATCGGTCTGAACCCCTTCTTCGATCTCGGCGTCATCACGCAGCCCTATGACCTGGACGAACTGGTCTCACGCCACACCGGCGGCATGTATAACACCCTTGAGGAAAGCGTCACCGCAAGCGGAGAAAACTATAATGATTATTTCACCACCGACCCCAACAAGATCTATTACCCCCATATGACCGCCGGCATCGGACTTAAGATCGGCATGAATGAGAACTTCGTCCTCTCAGCCGACTGGGGTATGCCTATCGACCGCCAGGATAATCAGAAACTCGCCAATTTCTATATCAAAATGGGATATCTCTTCTAAAAATGAAAAACCTTCTGAATATTCTTTCGGTCTTCTTGCTGATCACCGCCTTTGTGAGACCTGCGCACGCTGAATTTAGAGAACTGACTACCACAGTCAGTGCCGACATCCCGGCGGATTATATCTATCGTCGTATCTCCGACACCAAATGTTTCTATGTCAGCCCGGATGAGGAGACCTTATTGTATCTGGAACTGATTAAATTGGCTAATCTGCCTTCGCCTTGGCAGGGCACTAAGGAGATCCAGAACCAGTATTACGGCTATGATACGCTCGTCATGTTGTCGGAGCAAAAGTCGTTCATGCTCAATCCCCGGCAGGACTATTGTACTCGAACCTATCTCACCGCTGATGGCGATACCTTGCGATGCGATACTCGCCAAATAGAGTCGGATTATGTCATTGCGGTCCGTTTCAAGGATTATACCGGCACGCGCAGCGCCGTCTTTGATCGCTATTGCACCTCTGTCAATGGCCATTCGAACCTATGGGATAGGTGGCGGTTATATACCGGCCGCAATTTCTGGATACTGATGATAGCTATCCTTCCGGTCATGATCCCGGGAGCCAAACTACGTGTCAAATATGGGAAAACAGATCGTTTCCGCAAGAGCATTGCCTATGGCGCTGTCTGTGCGCTCGCTACGCTCCTGACACTCGCCCTTATCTTCGGCGGACAATGGGACGTTGCCGCTATACATGCCGCTGTCGCCTTCGGCTTGGGCTTCTACGCTCGTATGTCCGGAGATGTCTTCTATTTCGGCGTTTAGAGACGGTCCCTGTTCACCCATACCGCGATGAAGATACCTATCGGTACGGCTACTAAGATACCGGTATAGATGTAGGTAAATGTGCACGGCACGCCGGTCATGAACCAGCCTAACCAGCCACAGCCACCTGCCGCTATCAGCATCGAGAGGATCCCGGTCGCAAAACCGAAATGGATGCCTGTGAATATCAGTAACGCGGCTATGCCGAAGACCACAAGGAAGAATAAACAGCCTAACTCCTCGTCATAATTCAGTATACAGTTGCTATACGGATACCCCACCTCCATCTGTTGCGCAAACTGCTCCATCGTGCTGTTATGACCTTCCGCGTCCAGAGGATAAGATAATAACAGGTAGTCGTATACGCGAACGTAAGTAATCTCGTGATAACTCACCTCGCCGTAAGTGCGGTCGTTTTCTATCTTATAGCGGTATAGCTTGTACCACGGCTCGTATTGCAGATTACTTACGTCCGGTTTTTTCTCCATCTGATCGACGATAGAACCGTATTTATAACTCTCTGTCGTATAGCGTATCTCGCTATAAAAAAGGCTGCTGTTCCCTTCCGGCGTAGTGATACCCCACACGAAATGATGTGCTACTTTGTTTTCTACCTCGTCGTCGTAGTTGACCGGATCGGTCATCTTCACTCCTTCCGGTAGCGTCACCGAGAAATTCGCCCGCTCGTTCGTGTACCTGTCGCCTTCCCATCTGCCCTCCATGGCCGGACGTTCCGGAAGAGTCTGGTTACACGATACAAAACTGAAACTCGTCAATAGCATTCCTGCCGCAATGGCGATGAATAGTGTGATGTTGCTTTTCATTTTATTGGTCCTTTAAGATTTTACCTTTTTGCGCTGCAAAGGTACTGCTTTTTAGTGACATATACAAATAAATCATAACAAAATTTGCATATATCAAATATTTTTTGTATCTTTGTACCCGATTAGGAAAAGTCCTAGTTCATCCTAGTCCTTCCTAGTTTGTCCTAGTTCGTCCTAGTCCGCTAGTCAGCTATCCAAACAGGACTCGGAAGAGGAGCGCAGTTAGTGCGCAAAGGACTAATCCTAGACAATACTCGATGTAAACGCGATATAATTAACACATATACAATACGTTACGACACATGCCGAAACACTTGAAAACGCACATATTAAACCGTTTGAACGCCGCAATTTCGCATTTTTTGGCGCCTTCGGACGTTTCCGCTCTTCATTCACGTGGAGTGCGCTATTTTGTGCCGGTGGAGGGCATCGATGCCTTTTGGGGTGCGATGAACACTGTCAAAGAAGGCCGTCGTTACCGCAAACATATCATCGTC
>JAGCFY010000005.1 GCA_017649845.1 Paludibacteraceae bacterium | reverse complement strand
CCTTCCGCAATTTTGGCTCTTCGTCCTGCTTCCGGCTATCCGTCTATTGACTTAGGTAGTGCTAACGGCCAAGTAGTTGTAAACGGCACGCAACTCGAACTGCATAATGCTGCCAACATGGCTATCGCGCATATGGATGGCACCACGGCGAAATTCGATGGTGAAGTACATATCAACGATGGCTCCATTGGCGGCGCAGAGACCTTGGGTATGCCGAAACTTACTTTCATTGACGGTGGTACGTTCAATGATGGAACGGTAGTTGCCTATACTTTGAAAGGTCAACCTAAACGTCCGCGAAACAGCCGTGGCGAGATTGTTTCCCGTCAGACAATGACCAAAACAGCTTTGGAAGCATATGATTGGTATGGTCAAGATCATTTGACATTGGATGGCTCTGCGAAAGTGAACCCGATGTTGCCGGATGAGACAGTCTGGATCTTCAATGGTGACGCAGGAGAAGGTTATAATAATGGTGGTAGTTGGAATAAAGGTTCTGTTCCCGGTGAGACTGATGATGTCTTAATCAATGCGCCGATGGTTATTTCCGGTGGCGAATTGAAGGTGAAGAGTCTTACGATCAACTGGGAAGACAAAGGAAAAGGAATACCGGCAGTTACCATTAGTCCTGATGGCGGTTTGACGGTCGGCGAAGGTGGTATTGATGCAATAAAATTGGCAAATCCGGCAGAGAACCTCGTTCTGAGAGCGGATCAAGAACTGTCAAGCGCTACCAAAGGCCAAACAGGTTTCTTGCGCATTCACCCCGAATCTGCAGAACCGATGCCTAAAGCAACGGTAGAACTATATAGTACAACATGGTATAACAAGGCGAACGAGGCAGGTAACACAACTCGCTTCCAATGTGTAGGTACACCGATTGCTGACGAAGGTGTTGTGGCAAGCACAGTATTCCCTACCGGAACTCTGTTGTACGCTTGGAATGAGAGTTCGGAGAAATGGACTAATAGCCGTACAAAAGAATTAGTACCGTTCAAGGGCTATGACTTGTCGCAGAAACTTAGCAACGATGGTCTTTTGGTCACCTTTACCGGTACGCTGGCTTCCGGCGATAAGACAATTGATCTGGCTCATACATCGTCAGAGAAGGGCTTCAACCTGCTGGCGAATAGTTATACTGCGCCGATATCGATTGAAGAGTTCATTGATGATGATTTCGTTAATGCTTCACAGACGATCTATATCCTTAATGCCGGCACAAAAGCAGAATCTAATGCTCAAGCAGGCGGACTGGATGCTGCAGGTAAATGGGTAGGTATTCCTGCTAAAACGGCTTCCGAGCTGGCTGCAGAAGGCTATCCGTGTGTTATTCCTTCTATGCAGGGATTCTGGGTTCAATCCACAGGAGCAGGTGCGCAACTGAAATTGAATTACGACCGGTTAGTGATGGGAGTAACCTATACTGAACCAACCGCTAATAAACCGCTGCGTGTAGCTAAATCTCGCGAGACCGAGCAAGTAGGCAAATTGATGATTAATCTCTACACCGAAACGGATGCAGATTGTGTCTTTATCTTGGAGTCCGATAGCTATGATGCTGCTTACGAAGATGGTTATGACGCTCGGAAGATTGCCAGTGAAACAATGGATGTCTTTACCATCCGTGATAGCGAGCAACTGGGTGTTGATGCTACCAATACTATAGAAGGAACGCGCGTAGGCGTGCGTACGGGCGAAGAGACTACATATACCTTCCGTTTCAGTCATCTACAAAGCGATAAGGACTTGGTTTTGTGGGACAAAGAGACTAAAATGAAAGTCTATATCAACGAAGATATTGAATATACATTCTATGCCGTGCCGAATAGCGAGATTACCGAGCGATTCCAGATCGTGGCAGCTAATATCCCTACGATTACGACAGGTGTGGATGAGGTAGAAAGTGAAACAAAGGTACAGAAGTTTATTAAGGACAACCAATTATATATCCTCAAGGACGGAGTGCTTTATAATGCAACCGGCGCAGTAGTGCGCAAATAATTTCCCCTTGTGACAAGGGCATATAAAAAAAGTATTAGTTTTGAAAAAGGTATTATTGATAATAACATGTTTGTGGTGCGCACTATGTGTGTCGGCTAATCCGGTTCACGTATCTGCCTCCATGAACTATACCTCAACCTACAGAGGTTCAGGACGAAGCGGAATATATTATTCCGCGCCTGTGCGTTCTACCGCAATGGGTAATAGCGTTATGGCGCAAGCGCCTGTGGCTGCTATGGGATCAACCGGCGTCTCTATGGGTAGAGGTATCGCTTCTACATCCAAAACGGCTGCAGCACCGCAGGTAAGAGGTATTTACACCTCCGCTTCAAATATAGTTGGCGGTGTGACCAGTGCAGAAACTTATGCCTCATTCGGGGCGCCAAGAAAATTACCAAGTGGTCACGCGGGAGAATGCTCTCATGGTATTGATGAAGATGATGACGGGTATTGTGACAGGTGTGGCATGGATATCTACGAGTGCGATGAGGAAACCTGCTGGTGTCCCCTTGATCTGAAGAGGGCGGTTATGTTGTTCTTCGCTCTCCTTGCTGCAGCGTACGCGGTATATAAAAAAAGGACGTCCACCTTACGGTGACGTCCGTGATGCGAATGAGATGCGAACGTGAATGAGTG
>JAGCFY010000049.1 GCA_017649845.1 Paludibacteraceae bacterium | reverse complement strand
AGTACCTTGCACACCGCTTGGTATCATCGCTTTGCTGGAGGAGATTCATACAACTTTCGAGGGACGTCATGCAGTAGTCGTAGGGCGGAGTAATATTGTCGGAAAACCGATAGCCAAACTGCTGCTGGATAAAAACTGCACGGTTACAATTGCGCACAGCCGTACAGCCGATTTAGCAGCTGTTTGCCGCGAAGCGGATATATTGGTAGTTGCCGTAGGTCGTCCGCAGATGATTACCGGCGAGATGGTCAAGAAAGGCGCTACGGTAATTGATGTAGGTATTAATCGACTCGAAGACGGCAGCTTAGTAGGAGATGTCGATTTTGAGTCTGTAGCACCTGTTGCCGGAGCTATTACTCCTGTTCCAGGCGGCGTAGGACCTATGACGATTACTATGCTCATGCGCAACACGATAGAATGTTATAAAAAACGTATAAACAAATAATTGGTACAAAAATGAAATTCGGAACTCCACTCACACCCATTGCCACACGCGCTCTGTTGCTCGGTAGCGGCGAACTAGGCAAAGAAGTCACTATTGAACTCCAACGCTATGGCGTAGAAGTAATTGCATGTGATCGTTATGCGAATGCACCGGCTATGCAGGTAGCGCATCGCTCGTATGTATTCAATATGCTGGACGGAAAACGTCTGCGTGAGATTATTGAAACAGAAAAACCTTCGCTCATTATTCCTGAGGTAGAAGCTATTGCTACGCCCACATTGGTAGAACTGGAAAAAGAAGGTTATCGCGTGATTCCGACTGCTAAGGCTGCTTTCCTCACCATGAACCGTGAAGCCATCCGTCGTATGGCGTCCGAGGAATTGCATTTGCCGACGGCACCGTATAAGTTCGCTGATAATCACGATGAGTTTATCGCTGCTGTGAAAGAAATCGGTATCCCTTGTGTGGTAAAACCGATTATGTCTTCTTCCGGCCATGGACAATCAACGATTCATACCGAGGCAGAGGTGGAAACGGCTTGGGCTACGTCGCAAGAAGGCGGTCGCGCAGGTGCTGGAAGAGTGATAGTTGAGGGATTTATCCATTTTGATTATGAGATTACTTTGCTGACCGTGCGTCATGCAGGCGGTACCACTTTCTTGCAGCCTATTGGTCATCATCAAGTAGAAGGCGATTATCGTGAATCATGGCAGCCGCAAGCAATGACAGATGAGGCATTGCAGCAAGCGCAGCATATCGCTAAGATGGTAACAAATGCACTGGGTGGCTATGGTATTTTCGGTGTAGAGATGTTCGTACAAGGTGATAAAGTAATCTTCTCTGAGGTAAGCCCACGTCCGCATGACACCGGTATGGTCACGATGATTAGCCAGGATTTGAGTGAGTTCGCGCTCCATGCGCGTGCCGTTCTGGGACTTCCTATTCCTGAGATTCGTTTCTTCGCTCCTTCAGCCAGCAAAGCTATTGTGATTGAAGGAGAAGGCAAAGAAGTTGCTTTTGAGGGCATAGATAAAGCATTGGCTATTCCGGGCGTTCAACTGCGTCTGTTCGGAAAACCCGAAGTACACGGACATCGTCGTTACGGGGTAATTCTTGCCACAGACGAGTCGGTGGAGAAAGCACTCGCGAAAGCAGAGCAAGCATATAAATGCATTTCGTATAACGTAAAATAAATCATGATAGATCGTTATTCACGCGCAGCAATGCGCAATATATGGACAGAGCAAAACAAGTTCCAAGCTTATCTGGAGGTAGAGATACTGGCAGCTGAAGCATGGTCGGAGTTAGGCATTGTTCCCAAAGAAGATGTGGCTAAACTGCGTACTAAAGCTACTTTTGATGTGGATCGCATCCATGAGATAGAGGAGATCACTCGTCACGACGTAGTGGCATTTACCCGCACGGTAAGCGAATCACTCGGCGAAGAACGCAAATGGGTGCACTACGGCTTGACATCGACCGATGTAGTAGATACCGCCAATGGCTATTTGCTCAAACAGGCTAACACCATCTTGCGCGATGACCTGCAGCAATTCATGGCAGTATTGCAAAAGCGTGCCAATGAGTTCAAATTCACTCCGGTCATCGGACGTACTCACGGTATGCATGCGGATGTTACTTCGTTTGGTCTCAAATGGGCCTTATGGTATGCGACCATGCAGCGTAACATTGAGCGATTCGAGATGGCGGCCAAAGGCGTGGAAGCCGGTAAACTGTCCGGCGCAGTAGGCAACTACGCCAATATCCCGCCGTTCATTCAGCAATATGTTTGCGAACATCTTGGTATTGAATCGGCTAAGATAGCTACGCAGGTGCTGGGCCGTGACCGTCATGCCTTCTACTTGTCTTCTCTGGCTGTTATTGCCGGTTCGCTGGAGCAGATAGCACTTGAGATCCGCAACATGCAGCGCCAGGAAGTAAGAGAAGTAGAAGAAGCCTTCCGAAAAGGGCAAAAAGGTTCGTCTGCCATGCCGCATAAACGTAATCCGATTTCATCGGAGAATATCTGCGGATGTGCGCGGGTAATGCGTGGATATATGTGCACTGCGTCTGAGAATATCGCCTTATGGCATGAGCGGGATATTTCGCATTCATCAACCGAACGTATTGTGCTGCCGGATGCCACGATGCTGCTGGATTATATGTTAGCGCGGCTGATGAATATTTTGGATAATCTGGTTGTTTATCCTGAGAATATGTTACATAATATCGGTCTGACACACGGTGCTATTTTCGCGCAGCGTGTGATGAACACCTTGATAGAAAAAGGATTAGTACGCGAGCAGGCTTATGATCTTGTGCAACCAGTGGCAATGCGTACGCTGATGGAAGGAGGACAAATGCAGGAATTGCTTAAGACCACTCCCGAAGTCATGCAGCATCTGTCGGCGCAGGAAATAGACAGTTGCTTCACGCTCGATTATTACATGAAAAACGTTGATTATATCTTTAACCAATTAGGCATATGACAAAAGCAGATATTCTTTTAGGACTCCAATGGGGCGATGAAGGGAAAGGCAAAATGGTAGATGTCTTAACCCCGAAATACGATATTGTTGCCCGCTTTCAAGGTGGTCCAAACGCAGGACATACCCTTGAGTTTGAAGGACAGAAATATGTTTTGCGTAGTATTCCTTCAGGCATTTTCCAGGGAGGAAAGGTCAATCTCATCGGCAACGGAGTTGTATTAGACCCGATTTTGTTTCAAAAAGAAGCAGAAGAATTGGCGCAATCCGGTCATAACTTGCATGATCGATTGTATATCTCCAAGAAAGCGCATCTGATTCTGCCGACTCATCGTCTCTTGGATCAGGCCAATGAGGCCGCTAAGGGAAAGGCCAAGATCGGTACGACAGGAAAAGGTATTGGTCCTACGTATACGGATAAAGTGAGCCGTAACGGTCTGCGTGTGGGCGATATTCTGGATGGTTTTGCTGGGAAATATGCGCTGGCACGTGCTCGTCATATGGATATGATAAGCGGTCTCAACGCCTCTGCCGTTGCCAATGGCGGAACTCCCGTTTCTTTGGAAGGTCTGGAAGCGCTTGAGCAAGAATGGATGCAGGCTATCGAATATCTGCGTACCTTCCGTTTTATTGACAGCGAGCATTTTGTAAACAAGGCGCTCAATGCGGATCAATCGATCTTATGTGAAGGCGCGCAAGGTTCGTTGTT
>JAGCFY010000048.1 GCA_017649845.1 Paludibacteraceae bacterium | reverse complement strand
CAAGACGACAGATGAAGCGCTTGAGCAATTGGAAAAAGATCCGATGAATTCGAGCAAATTCACCACAGTCGTCTTTTCGCCCGAATGGCACAAAGGCGTAGTGGGGATTGCTGCCAGCAGGCTTACAGAGACGTATTATCGACCTACCATCGTCTTAACTGCAGGCGATGACGATATCATCAGCGGTAGTGCTCGCTCCGTAAGTGATTTCGATATCTATACGGCTATTGACTCATGTAGGGATTTGCTTACTAATTTTGGAGGGCATAAGTTCGCAGCAGGGCTGAGTATGCATAAAGCCGACCTGCCGGAGTTCAAACGCAGGTTCGAGGAATATGTTGCTGCACATATCACACCAGAACAACAAGTACCTACACTGGACATAGAAGCGGAGGTGGAATTGAGCGATATGAACTGGAAGATGTACAAGATCCTTCAATGTCTCGAGCCTTTCGGTCCGGGTAACGAGAGACCGCTCTTTCTATGCCGTGATCTCATCAACAACCACGGCACCCGCGCTGTAAGCGACGGCAAACATCTCCATCTTGATCTTACAGACCGCGTAGTAGCAATGACCGGTATTGCATTTGGCGAAGGAGACAAAGCTATCCATCTGCAAAACGGCAAATCAGTAGATGTATGTTTCTATCTGGAGGAGAACAGCTACCGCGGCCGTACATCCTTGCAAATGAATGCGCAGGATATCAAACTAAATGAGTAAATCGTAAATTTTAAATTATACCATGTTTTCCGAGCGAGACACCAAAGGACCTGTATTGCGAAAGGGTTCAATTGAAGTAGTATGCGGATCCATGTTCTCCGGCAAAACGGAAGAACTTATTCGTCGTATGAAGCGCGCCAAATTTGCCAAACTACGCGTAGAGATTTACAAACCCGCTATCGATGTACGTTATAGCGAGGAAGATGTAGTGAGCCATGACCGTAATGTGATTCAATCCACACCGGTAGACAGCAGCCAGAATATCTTGCTTATGGTAGATGATATCGACGTAGTGGGTATTGACGAAGCACAGTTTTTCGATATGGGTATTGTAGATGTGTGCCAACAATTGGCCAACCGCGGTATCCGTGTCATTGTAGCCGGACTGGATATGGACTATCGTGGTGTGCCTTTTGGACCTATTCCGGCTCTTATGGCTATAGCCGACGATGTATATAAAACGCATGCCATCTGCGTCAATTGCGGCGATCTGGCATATGTCAGTCACCGTCTCGTGGCTTCGGAGAAACGTGTCTTGCTCGGCGAAACGGACAGTTACGAACCTCTTTGCCGCGCTTGTTATAACAGAGCTTTAGCTTTGGAACAAAACAAATAAATCCGAAATCGAAATTTGCCCTTATCAACTACGTTGATGTCATATTACCTTTAGCTATCCGGGACTGTTATACTTATAGCGTCCCGGACGGTTTGTTAATACCTAAACCGGGGACACGTGTGGTAGTGCCGCTGATGAAAAAAGAAGTGCGTGGTGTTGTACTGCGCGAACATGCAGAACCTATCGATCCCACTTTAGCTGCCAAGATTCGGCCTCTCATGCAGATTATCGATGCCGCTCCGGTCGTCACACCTGAACAACTGGCATTATGGCAATGGATGAGTTCTTACTATATGTGTACGTTAGGCGAGGTAATGACGGCCGCTCTGCCGGGGGGGCTTGATAAACGACTGACAGATCCTCCCAAACGCCGCCGAGCGGCATTGCAACCCTATACCGGACCTATTGAACCGATGCATGCGTTGTCTCCCGCGCAAGAGAAAATTGCCGATGAAATCGAGGAATTCTGGCATTCAAGAAAGTCGATTGTACTTTTGCATGGCATTACCTCCAGTGGTAAAACAGATATCTATATTCATCTAATCCAACGTCAACTGAAGGCGGGTAAGAATGTGCTCTATCTTGTACCGGAAATAGCATTAACAACCCAGTTGACAAGTCGTTTGCAGATGATCTTCGGTGAAAAGCTGCTGGTCTATCACAGTCGTTTCACGGATGCAGAACGCGAGGTTCGCTATAGGCAAATTATTACCAACAACTCAGATAGTACTAATTACGTCGTACTTGGGGCTCGCAGTGCCGTTTTTCTTCCTGTTTCCAATATCGGGTTGGTTATTGTGGATGAGGAGCATGAACCGAGTTACAAGCAGGCCGAACCCGCTCCGCGCTATCATGCCCGTGCTACAGCTATCGTGCTGGCAAAAGAACATGGCGCCAATGTGCTGTTGGGGACGGCAACACCTTCACTCGAGTCGTATTATCTGGCGCAAAAAGGTGTATATGGTCTAGTTCAACTGACGGAACGTTTCGGCGGAGTAGAACTGCCGGAAATCAAGTTGGTGGACTTGAAGCGGCAATACGACCGCAAAGAGATGTACGGTCATTTCAGCGATCAGTTGGTAAGTCGCATACGTGAAATTCTCGCTGATCACAAGCAAATTATTCTCTTCCAGAACCGCCGCGGCTATGCTCCGCAAATACAATGTACAGAATGCGGTCAACCTCCTCGGTGCGTACAATGCGATGTGCCGATGACGCTCCATTTACGCGCAAACGAATTGCGATGTCATTACTGCGGATACCATATGCCCATTCCTTCCGTCTGCCCGCATTGCGGCGGAGAATACAAGGCGATAGGTTTTGGTACGGAGCGCATCGAAGATGAGATACAGACGCTCTTTCCGGATGCTCGTGTCCTGCGTATGGATCTTGATACGACGCGTAATAAATCAGCCTACCAGGATATCATCAATGCCTTTGCGAATCATGAATGCGATATCCTTGTGGGTACCCAGATGGTGACGAAAGGTCTTCATTTTGATGATGTTCGTCTGGTAGCTGTATTGAATGCCGATCCGCTGTTTAACCAGCCAGATTTCCGTGCGTATGAGCGGGCTTACCAAATGTTGGAGCAAGTGGCGGGGAGAGCCGGAAGAAAAGGCACAAAAGGGGAAGTATGGATTCAGACTTTTGCCCCCCGTAATGTAGTGCTTGAGATGGTTAAAAATCACGACTATTCAGCACTTTACAATCATGAGATAGCAGAACGGAAGATGTTCCAATATCCCCCATTCCATCGGATAATATCGTTGCAATTGCGGCATAGCAAGCAGGCTCAGGTACACCTCGCGGCAACGCAGTTGCAGAGTTATCTTGCGCGTATCTTCGGTTTTCGTGTTTCTGCCGTAGTCGTTCCCTCAATAGAGCGGGTGCAGGCCTATTATATCCGCGAACTGACGCTTCGTATTGAAGCGAACGCCAATATAGCGGAAGCCAAACGAAGGCTCAAAGAAGCGACAGACTATATTTCTTCGATTCCATCGGGTAAAAACGTAAAAATTATAATAGATGTAGATCCATTATGATAGCAGAAGAAAAACGTAAAGTCTCGTATATAAACGAGATGATAGAGAGCGGTCATGCCGCAGAGTTAGTGAAGGAAGGCGAAGCCTACCATGACGGTCAACTTGCGCAAATAGCGGATGAGATATGCAGTAGACCGGAGGTGAGGGTTGTGCTGATAGCGGGTCCGTCGTCTAGCGGCAAGACCAGTACATCACATAAACTCTGCCTCCATCTGCTTGAACACGGCAAGCAGCCTGTAGCGCTCTCGCTTGATAACTGGTATATGGGAGGAGATCGGCTTCCGCTCAAGGCAGACGGTACGAAGGACTATGAATCCGTTTATGCTATTAATCTGGAACAACTGGATGAAGATCTCAATGCCCTGATAGCAGGCAAGGAGATTGCGTTGCCAACCTTCAATTTTGCAGAAGAGAAATGCGAGTACAATGGCGAGACACTTCGTCTGGATCAGGATACCATCATGGTCATCGAGGGTATTCATGCCCTTAATCCCATACTCACGGAGCATATCGCATCCGAGCATAAATATAAGGTTTATGCATCGCCTATGAGTGCAGTTTCCTTAGACGGGGAACGGTATGTACCGACTTATGTCCACCGCCTGTTGCGCCGCATGAGCAGGGATCTGCGTACGCGCGGCAAGTCGCCGCAGATGACGATTGCCAATTGGCCTTTTGTCATAGAAGGGGAGGCGCAATGGATAGAACCCTTCCGCAAGGAAGCCGATGCGGAATTTGATACTACGATGCTATACGAGTTGCCGGCGCTCCGTCTCTCGGTAGAGACTGCCCTTCAGACAGTCCCTGCTGTGGCAGAGGAATATCAGGTGGCCAAACTATTATTGTATTATCTCTCGTTTTTCGAGTCGCTTGCTTCCGCTTTCATTCCCCGCACCTCCATATTACGTGAATTTATCGGAGGAAGCCAATTTAATGTAGGATGAGAGAGCTTTTTTTAGCCTAAAAATGCAAAAAAATGCAAATTTATTTGCGTATGTCAGAAAAAAGCAGTACTTTTGCAGCCGCTTTCGTGAAAAACGGATGCGAGGAGGCGGGATAGCTCAGCTGGTTAGAGCGCATGATTCATAATCATGAGGTCCCCAGTTCAATCCTGGGTCCCGCTACAAAAGGAATCACTTGCATAGTGATTCCTTTTTTGATTATGAATCATGAGGTCCCAAGTTCTTAGCCACAAGGGCACGATTATTTCAATCCTGGGTCCCGCTACAAAAAACCACCGCAAAGGTGGTTTTTGGATTTTCTCTTTTCGTGAATATTTGCGGTGTGGGTTGTCAGATGCGCTTGTGGTAGTGATAGTCATCAAACTTATCACCGTTGCTGCTATCGAGTCGTTGATGTGAACGGAATTTGTTTCTGATCTTGTACCAGAATTCGCCGGTGAAGGGTTCTCTCCAGTTGATATGCCGCCAATAGAGGATGAGCAGCCATCCGAAGAGCATACCTCCCAGGTGGGCGAAATGCGCTACATTATCAGCGGAGAAGCCTGCTACAGACCCCAGTCCGGCAAAGAGTTCAATGACCGCATATATAATAACGAATACGCGCGCACGGATAGGTATAGGTATGAAGAGGATGAACATCGGTATATCGGGGTAGAGCCATCCGAAAGCGAACAAGATGCCGAAGACGGCTCCGGACGCACCAATGGTATTGAGCATAGTAGCATAATAAGCCAATGCTTCAGCGCTATAGGCTCCACTCATATTAGATAGCATCAGCATCCAAACCAGTTCCTGGATCAGCGCTGCGCCCAGTCCGCAGACGAGATAATAAACAGCGAAGCGTCGTGCCCCCCATTCTTGCTCAATCATCGGAGCGAACATCCATACCGCGAACATGTTAAAGAAAATATGACTGAAGTTGGCATGGAGGAACATATAGGTGAAGGGTTGCCAGAAATGGAAAGAGGAAGCGGAGACATAGTGCAGTCCGCAAAGTGCATTCAGATCAATTCCGTACCGCTGCAGTATGGCAGCGAGGAAGAAGATAATAAAATTAGCTATCAACAGATAGCGTGTGACTGTAGGGATATTTCTCATAACGAGTATAATTACGGGTACAAAAGTACTGCTTTTTTACGATATAATCATACAAAAAACGCACCAAAAGGCTAAAAAAGTCATTTTTTTTGCTAAAAATGCATTTTTTTTGCTAAAAATATTTGGTATATTAAAAGTTTTTAGTAATTTTGCAGACGTATTCCGAAAAGGAGGAACCATTTAGTTCACATTATTAATAACTAAAACATTTGAATTATGAACAAATCAGCTCTTATTGAGGCAGCTGCAGCAAAGGCTCAAGTAAGCAAAGCAGAGGCAGCAAAAGTTATCGACGCAGCTCTTGAGGCAGCAGTTGAGGCAGTTAAGAAAGGTGAGAACGTACAGCTCGTAGGTTATGCAACTATCGCAGTAGCAAAACGTGCAGCTCGCGTATCGAAGAACCCGCGTACCGGTGAGAAGATCAACGTTCCGGCAAAGAAGGTTGTTAAAATCAAAGCTGGTGCTAAATTTGCTCTCTAATCAAAGCAAAGTAGCTTCACAAACGAGTTGCTCTCATGTGGAGCAACTCGTTTTGTCTGTTAAAAAGGTATTAGGTCTATGTTGAATGTTATTCTATGCGGTGCCCCGGGAAGCGGAAAGGGCACGCAATCGGGTTTTATCACCGAGAAATACGGTCTGCAGCATTTGTCTACGGGCGATGTGCTACGCGCCGAAATCGCTTCGGGAAGCGAATTAGGAAAGAATATTAATGCGCTGATTTCCAAAGGCAATCTGGTGCCGGACGAAATGATGTACGGCGTGATAGAGAATTATCTCTCCACTCTGCCAAAGGATTGCAAGGGTGTTATTCTGGACGGCTATCCCCGTACAGTATCCCAAGCAGAATCGCTTACCGAGTTGCTGAAGAAATATCAAATGGAGGCCATTATGATAGACCTGCTGGTAGATGAACAGTTGCTTATCCAGCGTCTCATTGAGCGCGGCAAAGTAAGCGGCAGAGAGGATGACAACCTCAATACGATCCGTCACCGTATCGCCGTTTATCACAACCAGACAGAACCTATCGCGCTGTATTATCTGCATCATGGCAATTATTGCCCCGTGAACGGCAACCACTCCATGGAGGATGTATTCCTGCAGATAGAGCGTATTCTGGACTCGCACATTAAATAATGGAATTTTATGCCAAGCAATTTTATCGATTACGTAAAGATCTACTGCCGCTCGGGTAAGGGCGGCGCAGGTTGTATGCACCTTCACCGCGCCAAATATCTGCCGAAAGGCGGTCCTGACGGCGGCGACGGAGGCAAAGGCGGGTCGGTAATATTGCGTGGCAACCGCAATCTCTGGACTCTGCTGCATCTCAAGTATCAGAAGCATATCATGGCTACTGACGGAGGGAAAGGCGGCCAGAGCCGTTCGTTTGGTAAAGACGGTGAAGACAAGATTATCGAGGTGCCGTGTGGTACGGTTGTTTACGACGGAGAAACGGGTGAATATATCTGTGAAGTCAAGGAACACAACGAACAAGTGGTGCTGCTTAAAGGCGGTCGCGGAGGTTTAGGCAACTGGCATTTCCGTACTGCTACCAACCAAGCGCCTCGCTATGCGCAGCCCGGCGAACCGGCGCAGGAGAGAACCGTTATCATGCAACTCAAAGTGCTGGCGGATGTAGGTCTGGTAGGCTTCCCTAATGCCGGTAAATCAACGCTCCTCAGCGTTGTGTCTGCCGCAAAACCGGAGATAGCCGATTATCCGTTTACAACACTTACTCCGCAGTTAGGTATCGTCTCTTATCGGGACGGACGCTCGTTCTGTATGGCTGATATCCCCGGTATCATTGAGGGTGCCAGCGAAGGCAAAGGTCTCGGACTGCGTTTCCTACGGCATATCGAGCGCAACGCGGTGCTGCTCTTTATGGTTCCGGCTACCAGCGAAAATATCGCGGCGGAATACAAGATACTGCTGAGCGAATTGGAGAAATACAATCCGGAACTGCTGACCAAAGCTCGTATCCTTGCTATCTCCAAATGTGATGCGGTAACTGAGAAGGATCTGGACAAAATCAAGAAATCCAAAGCCCTGAAGAACCTGGATATTCCGGTTGTATTCATTTCTTCCGTTGCCGGCCAAGGTATCGACGAACTGAAAGACGCGTTGTGGGTAGAACTGAACAAGGAGCAGAACCAGATCATCGAGATCAGTCACGCACCGATTGACGTGACAGTGATTGAACGCGAAGAACCGGAGGCTCGGGAAGAGGAGGAAGAGGAAGGCACGATTTATCTCAACGAAGTAGAGGAAGAGTGGGATCTCGACAAATACAAGGGTATCGGATGGGATGAATAGTACGTGGTACGACAGAATGATTGAATGGCGGGAACGCCATATCAGCGAGAAGCATCTGGTGCTCCTCCTGTCATTCTTCGTAGGTGCTTTCTCCGCCGCTGCGGCTGCTTTGCTGAAATCGTTCATCCATTTTATTCAATGGCTGGTAGAGGAACAACTCATTGCCGGCGGACATACCTGGTGGTATCTTATTACGCCTATTATCGGTATCACACTGGCAGCATTGTTCGTCAAATATATTGTCCGTGACGATATTAGTCACGGTATCACTAAGATTCTTTACGCTATCTCGCAGCGCAAATCCATCATCAAGGCGCATAACATGTGGTCGTCGATTATCGGTTCCGGTCTTACCATCGGTTTCGGTGGATCGGTCGGAGCAGAGGCGCCTATCGTGTTAACCGGTGCAGCCATCGGTTCCAACTTGGCCAAGGCTTTCCGGCTCGACCAGAAGACGATGATGCTGATGATAGCCTGCGGTGCCGCAGGTGCGATAGGCGGCATCTTCAAAGCTCCTATTGCGGGTCTGGTGTTTACGTTGGAGGTGCTGATGATGGATCTGACGATGACCTCCGTAGCGCCGCTGCTGATCTCTTCAGTCACCGCTACTGCTATCTCGTATATCCTCACCGGCACGGATCCT
>JAGCFY010000047.1 GCA_017649845.1 Paludibacteraceae bacterium | reverse complement strand
ACCGTATTTCCAAATATTGTATTTGATTTTCTCTAAAGCCACTTCTTCGCCGAGGTGGCTTTTTGAATAGAATTTATCGGCGTAGCAGATGATCTTTTCCTCGAGGCTCTGCGGACAATAATCGCGTTCAGGAATAGGCAACTCTTCGCGTTCTACCTGTTCAATTGTGATGCCTGCGCCGGTATGCCGCTCAGCCACCAAGGCATGTTTCGGGTATCCCTCTTGCCGCAGTAGTTCCGCACCTAAATAGCCGTGCTCGATGTATTTGTGCGGTCCGTTGCAATGTATCTTTGGCGCGTTGCAAAAGATAATACCGATATCATGCAACATAGCCGCTTCTTCTACAAAAGTGCGGTCTACGAGTCCATCCTTCTCCCATTGCGGATGCGCGTCAATAATCGCCAGTGCACGGTCAGCCACCTGCCTGCTATGTGTTAGCAGAATATGCCGCAACTCCGGCGCATTACCATAGTATTTATCGATGAGTTTAATGTAATCCATTGAGGAACGCTTTGCTGTCCATTCGTTTCTTACCCGGTATCTGCAATTCAAGAATGGCTACATTTCCTTCTTTGCAGGGCACTACTATATCGCCCTTGTCGCTCACTGCAACAGAGAAAATCTTCACGTTCTCGAATGCTTGTCCTTTGATGGTCAGATTGCACCACGCGGCAGGGTAG
The DNA here is from genome assembly GCA_017649845.1 of Paludibacteraceae bacterium. GTDB lineage: Bacteria > Bacteroidota > Bacteroidia > Bacteroidales > Paludibacteraceae > Colicola. Next base: position 6,837 of record JAGCFY010000047.1, on the reverse strand, counting down.
GGACTAAGGCCGCGGACGAAGTTATGCACCTGCTCGGCGGTCATTTCATCGAAATGAATCTCGCAGGTCTCTTTGAATAGTTTCGGCGCCGGACGTAACTCCGCTATCTCCGGTTGCGGCGTGGTAGGCAATGCAATACCTTTGTTCTCGCATTCGATAATCAGATCGACCGTACGAGTCACTAATTCAGTCCCCATCGCCATCAAACGGTCATGCACCGAACCTACGTTTTCATCCTCGCCGATAGCGATTTTTTCCTGCAGAATCATATTGCCCGTGTCGATCTCATGCTTTAGCATGAAAGTGGTAGCACCGGTCTCTTTGTCGCCGTTCATGACAGCCCAGTTGATGGGTGCAGCACCGCGGTACTGCGGCAGAAGCGAGGCATGCAGATTGAAAGTACCGAGCCGCGGCATAGACCATACGACCTCCGGCAACATACGGAAAGCTACTACGATCTGCAAATCAGCCTGGTACGACCGCAATTCTTCAAGAAATGCTTCGTCCTTCATTCTCTCCGGCTGTAAAATCGGCAGACCTACCGAAAGCGCATATTTCTTTACGTCCGAAAACTGCACCTGATGTCCGCGGCCCGCGGGTTTATCCGGCATGGTCACTACAGCGACTACGTTATACCCTCCTTCCACCAAGGCTTGCAGGCTGGCTGCGGCAAACTCCGGCGTACCTAAATATACTATTTTGAGATCTTTTTTTGTCATGTCTCTCTAACATCGCTTTAGCGACCATCTTAACTATTTAACGTCTTGATATTTCTTATCAAGACTTCGTGGCTGTTGGTCCACCACAGGGCTCAGCGGTCTCCTATACGCGCGTATAATAAGGTATATGCCGAGTGCGATGAACGGAATACTGAGCAGTTGACCCATATTGAGTACATGGCCTGCTTCGAACGCTTCCTGGTCGTTCTTGATAAACTCCAATAGGAAACGGGTAACAAAGACAATCTCAAAGAAGACACCTAACAACAGTCCCTCGCGGCGACGGGCGTCTGTGTACCAATACATCGGCCATGTGACGAGCAGCGCTACGAAGCAGTATAACATCTCGTAGATCTGCGTAGGATGGCAAGGTACTGTCTGACCATCGCGAACGAAGATAAATCCCCATGGCAGATCGGTCGGACCGCCGTAAATCTCGCTATTCATCAGGTTTCCCAGGCGAATGAGCATTGCTGTGAAGCATACGCCTACACAGAGTCGATCCAGAATCCACAACCAACTGGTACCGAACTGCGGATAGCGGCTGAACTTGTATTTATTGAGCAAAATAGCTGCTGTGATCAATCCTATTGCGCCGCCGTGGCTGCTTAAGCCGCCTTCCCAAATCTTGAGCAGCATCAGCGGATGCTCGATATACGGATTGCGATAGACGAACTCCCAGGCAAGGAAGTGCCATGGCTTCGTTGAGATACGCATATATTCGCAGTACCCTGCCATAGCAGGATTCGTCACGTCGTGCCATTCGTAGAACCAGCAATGCCCGAGCCGCGCGCCGATGATCACACCCGCTGCCATCCAGAAGAACATCTGGTCCGGCCATTCGGCAGGGCAATTTTCCCGCTTGTACATCCGCTCGTTTACCTGCCAGCAGATATACAGACCAATCGCCCAAAGCAGACCATACCATCTAATACCTCCGTCCCCGAAATGAATCAGTATCGGGTCCACATCCCAAATTATAGAAGAAAAAACCATAACCTTTAACCTCTAACCTCTAACCTTTATTTACCCCAATTCAGTTTTGTTCTCAGCGATTTCAAGAAGCTGTTATCACCTATCTGCACCACTTTGGTGGTATATCCGGCTCGTTCAATATGCAGGCTGGTGTCAGTACTCAGGCTCTGGCTTCTGCCGTCAACGGACACCATGTAGGTATCATACCGGCTGCTCACGCGGATATCAAAAGTCCAGTCATCCGGCACTACGATCGGCTTGACGGTTAAGCTGTGCGGCGCAATGGGAGTCAGGATGATTCCCCGGCTCTGCGGCACCATCAGAGGTCCGCCGATAGAGAGATTATAAGCAGTACTACCCGTAGGAGTAGCGATAACCAAGCCGTCCGAATGATAGGTATGCAGCAATTCGCCGTTCACTTTTGTCTCGATCGTCAGCATGTTCGTCAGACCCTGCTTCAGGATCGCTATCTCGTTCAGCGCATTGGGCGATAAAACCAAGCCTTCACGCACGATACCTTCTTTGTCCAGAACGGTCAGATTGAGCAAACTGCGACGCTCTATCGTGTATTCGCCTGCTATCAGTTTATGCAAGATCTCGTCCAGATCCTGGGTCTGCACATCCGCCAGAAAACCCAGGTGACCGCAGTTGACGCCAAGAATAGGGATATTCTTGTTTCCGATCACGGCGGCAGAAGTAAGGAAGGTACCGTCACCGCCTACCGATAAGGCAAAATCAATCGGTTCGCCATATACGTTCTCCGGTTGTTCGTCGCTATCCCAGTTTTCCGGGAAACCGGGATACTCGCGCAGATCCAATTCCTGCCGCAACTCCTGAGAAAGAAGCACGTGTACGCCTTTCTCTGTCATGAACTCCAGAATATGACGTACCTCCGTCAATGTCTGCGATTTCATCGCGTTTCCAAATACTGCAATTGTCATAAGGCCGTATTACGCTAATTTAATTTGGCTGCAAAGGTACTGCTTTTTTTGCATATATGCAAATAAAAAGCGAAAAATCTTTTTTTTCTTGCAAATGAAATTTTTTTTTGTGCAAAAATGGCAATTGAAATGGCAAAACAGGTTGATTTTCGGTGAATTTCGCATGTTTGTAAATTGTTGAATATAAGTAAATTACACGTGTTTTTCTCAAGCAAAGTCTAGGATGCCTATGTAATGCCCATTTTGCGCCCCTTATTCGATTCCCTTTTTGCGCCCGTTTTGATGTAAATTGGCAAGTTGATTTCGGCGAAATTTCGGTTGCCAATGGATTATAATAGGTAAAAAAAAAATAAATTCTTTCTGATATATTTGCATAGTTCAAAAAAAAATTGTACCTTTGCAGCCGCAAAGGTTTAAATGATGTCCACGCGAAGTAACGAAATATCACTATTCCTTGCTTTTTGCATTGAGCAATACAAGCAACGGCACAATTTGACAGGGGAGCAATCAATGCGCATCCTTGATCAATACGGCGTTCTGGAATATCTGGAAGCAGGATATGAGCCGTTACACACCCAAAGTGCGCAATGGATCATGGAAGATATTGACGAATTTATCAATAAAAGAAAGCAATGAGAGTCTATCATGGCAGTTTAGAGCGTGTTCCGACACCTGAAATACGTCGGGCTACCCGTACATTGGACTACGGGACGGGCTTCTATACCACCACTTCCGCCAAACAGGCGGAGGATTGGGTGCGCAAACGCATGGAGGATAGCGGAGCTCAAAAAGGCTACGTCAATGAGTACGAATTGGACTTGGAGGCTGTGAAACAGTTCCACTGTGCTTTTTTTGATTCTCCGACAGACGAGTGGCTGGAGTTTGTCATGAAAAATCGGTTAGACCGCAACTTTACCCACAATTACGATGTGGTATATGGTCCGGTGGCCAACGACCGTGTTTATGCTTGCTTTACATTATACGAAGGCGGAGTAATGAACAAGGAGAACTTGCTTGTAGAACTACGCACTTACGATTTAGTGGATCAGTATTTATTCCATACAGAACAAGCACTTAAAGCATTGACATTTATTAAAGCAAAGGAGATACTACCATGAAGGAGATAACACAACAAAATCTCTACCTGCTTCTGCCCTTCAAAGTAAGTTGGGTGGCAGACATGTTGGCAGAGGATGAGCATATCAGTACGATTGAAGCCATCCGCCGTGTATATTCTTCTGCGATGTATAAACAATTAGAACAGGAGAGTACCAAACGTTGGCACGAAGGTCCTGTATCTTTGTATCAAACAATATAAAAATACCGTCACTCACTGACGTTAAACAGGAGAAAGACAAAACAATAACAAACAAAAATCCTGCATAGGGCATAAAACCACACAGGAAATCGAAAGAAATATGGCTGTACGTAAAATCAATATTGACGATTCGGAAATTTCAGTTATCTTTGGCCTGCACGATGAGGACTACATTTGTCTGACCGATATGGTGAACCTATCTTGGTGTATGGGAGAACTTGCACAACCCCGATTTTAAAAGCATCGAATTCGATGCAATTAAAAATGCGTCCGGCACAAACCGTTTTATACTAACAGCCAAGGAATGGATAGAACGCACTAACGCCATCGGTATAATTGCAAAGTCTGGCCGTTACGGCGGAACATACGCACATAAGGATATAGCGTACCACTTTGGGATGTGGCTTTCGCCGGAGTTTAACTTACTGGTCGTCAAAGAATTCCAACGCCTTAAAGAGGAGGAACAAAAAAACTCTTGGCTGGTCTGCAAAGCGCGAATAAACAATAACGTATCAAATAGTTCACATTATGAAACAGAAACTCTTTACTCTTTTTGCTGCGCTGCTTTTGGCAGGTAGTATGTCAGCTGCTATTAATGTTAATTCCAACCACGCGGTCGCATACATGGGCGATATGGATGGAGTAAGCATATGGGAATTCGGGTTATTTGACACGGAAGCAAACGATTTCCCCTATTTAACGGTAAGAACTCATCGTACTAGTGACTCTATCGCCGGGACACAAACCGTTATCGGCGATTGGTGGACGACGTATGCATTCAGTATAGAAGATTTCATCGTTCCAACGCAGTTTTCTGATCTCGTTGTCACCCGTATTCGCTCCGGTCTCTACCACTTTTCCTTCATTTTCGTAGGGCATCACGAGCTCTATAGTTCGCCGGATGAGGAATATATCGTTGATGCGGAAGTGCCGACCGAGATACGCAACCTTGCAGGCGAAATCATCGAACCCGCCTACAAACCGGAAGGTATCGAGGATATCCATGAAGACTCTGACAAACCCGTTAAATTCCTCCACAACGGCCAAATTTTCCTCCTCCGCGGGGAGAAGGTGTATACCGTAACTGGACAGGAGGTGAAATAAGCATATTCCGATGTGTAAACATTTAGGGTGGGGCAGTGCCTCGCCCTTTTTATATATATCTTTGTGCGTAGCCATGTATTAATTGCAGTTAATAATTGAGAAAAAATAGATTTTTCTTCCTGTGCGCTTGCATATGTCAAAAAAATGTAACTTCGACCTCCTCCCCCATGAATGGGGACCCCTTCGAAAGTACGTTCGCGTCTTGCAGACCATACGCAATAATTAGCGAAAATTTTAGCAGGGCTGCGCCCTTTGTTGTATGGCTGATCATAGCCTCTGTATGCAAGCATCCAAGTCTATGTTCATCCCTCCAACATAGAATAAATTATTCTATTTGCTAAAATTTTTCGCTCAAAAATTTGCGTATGTGCAATTTTTGTTGTACCTTTGCAGCCGATTTTAGATAATACGCTATGACGAAACTTAGTGTTAATATCAACAAGGTGGCAACGCTCCGCAATGCGCGCGGGGGAAATCTGCCTGATGTGGAGCGTTTTGCGGTGGATTGCGAGTTGTTCGGCGCGCAGGGTATCACGGTTCATCCTCGGCCCGACGAGCGCCATATCCGTAAGGAAGATGTGTATCAGCTTAAGTCGATGGTAACGACGGAGTTGAACGTAGAGGGTAATCCGACGGAGGAGTTTCTGGCGCTGGTGACTGATATACGTCCTACGCAGGTGACATTAGTGCCGGATGATCCGAATCAGCTGACTTCCAACCATGGCTGGGACACGCGCAGACATTTGGATTTCCTGAAAGGAGTAGTGAACCAATTGCATGCTTATCGTATCCGCGTGAGCATTTTTGTCGATCCCGATCCTGTGATGGTAGAGTACGCTTTGCGTACCGGGGCTGACCGCGTGGAACTGTATACCGGTCCTTATGCCGAGATGTTTGTTGAGAACCCGAAAAAGGCCATCGAGAAATACCGTCCTGCGGCAGAGAAAGCGCATGAGTTGGGTCTTGGCATGAATGCCGGGCATGATCTGAATCTTAAGAACCTGAAGCCATTTATCCAGGCATTCCCATGGACTGCAGAAGTCTCCATCGGTCATGCTATCATATGCGATGCCCTCTATCTCGGCATTCAGGAAACGATACAGGAGTACCTGGACTTACTAAAGTGAGTCAATTCAAAATTTAAAATTAAGAATTAGAATTCAATATGCTTTTACAAATCGACACAATTGCCCTCGCAGAGGACGTTTTGACGCAGGCGGAGGAGCCTGTTCAGCAGTCTATTAACTTATGGGAAATGGCGCAATACGGCGGCTGGATCATGATTATTTTGGCAATCCTGCTGGCTATCGCTTGCTATATCTTTATCGCTCGTCTGGTAGTTATCAAACAGGCTACGCGCGAGGATAAATCGTTTATGGATCGCATACGCGACTATATCCATGACGGTAAGATTGACTCGGCGCTCAATCTCTGCAAGCAGACAGACACACCTTCCGCACATATGATAGAGAAAGGTATCACGCGTATCGGACGTCCGATGCAGGATGTACAGGTAGCGGTAGAGAACGTCGGAAACCTGGAAGTAGGTCGTCTGGAGAAAGGTCTGGTGATCATGGCTACTATCGCCGGAGGTGCTCCGATGTTGGGTTTCCTTGGTACCGTGCTTGGTATGGTACAGACATTCTATAACATGGCGCAGACGTCCGGCGGAATTATTGAGATGAGTGCGCTCTCCACCGGTATGTACCAAGCTATGGTGACGACGATCGGCGGTTTGATAGTAGGTATCCTTGCGATGTTTGCATACAATTACCTCGTT
>JAGCFY010000046.1 GCA_017649845.1 Paludibacteraceae bacterium | reverse complement strand
TGATTCCTTCAGCGGACCAACTCTTGCTTGTTACGCCGCGCAGGTATTCGTACATTCCCACTTTGTCGTAGAGATAATCAAATCCTGCAGCCAGATATGCGTCGTACAGTTTGGGATCATAGCATTCGCCGATGAACAGGAATTTTTTATGTTTCTTTCTTACGGCTGCTATTGCCCATGCAAAGAACTCTACCGGCACCATTTCCGCCATATCCACTCTGACTCCGTCAATGCCTTTATCCGCCCAGAAAAGCAGGATGTCGCGCATCTTGATCCAAGTCGATGGAACGGGATCGAATTGTTTCTCCCGGCCTCCTTGGTAGAAAACGCCATAGTTCAATTTGACAGTCTCATACCAGTCATTTGCGCTCGGGTGCGAGGAGAAGCAATCATTACCTGTTACCTTCGCGGGGTACTCTTCGTAGCCCTGCAGGTCTTTATCCATTGTGAATTTTTCTCCCGGCAGATAATAAAAATTATTCAGCGGAGAGAAAGCCCACTCCGGATGATCCTTTTCGCCCAAGTCTTCCACTCCTGCAGGTTTGCAAACACTCTTGTATTCACGGCTCACATGATTCGGTACAAAATCAATCAATACATCCAGACCTGCTTCATGAGTTCGCCGGACGAGTGCTTCAAATTCTTGCATTCGCTTCGCCTCATTTTTCGCCAGATCAGGATCCACGTCGTAATAATCCGTGATGGCGTAAGGCGATCCTGCCAACCCTTTGGTAATAGCAGGATTGTTGTATTCGGCTGTGGCATGACGGATAACTCCCGTGTACCAAACGTGCGTAGCGCCCAAATCGGCTATTGCCTTGAGCGCACGCGCGTTAATATCCGTAAATCTACCACAACCATTCTCTTCCTTTGTGCCGTTGTGCTTACGTGTTTCGTTGTAATTGCCAAACAGCCGCGGGAAGAGCTGGTAGATAATTGGTTTATTCATTCGTGTTGTGTGTGTTTCTATGATATTAGGTTTTCCTAGACTTTCTTCGAGGTAAACCTTGGTTAAACTAAACTCGCGGTATCGCTTGCGATCATCAATTCCTCATCCGTCGGAATCAGGCAAACGGTAACTTTGGAACCTTTCTTGCTGATAATCCGCTCTTCTCCGCGAACTTTATTGGCTTCTTCGTCCAGTTCGATGCCGAGGAACGAAAGACCTTTCATCACTTCAGCGCGGATATACGGATCGTTCTCGCCGATGCCGGCAGTAAATACCAAGATATCGATGCCATTCATAGCAGCAGCATATGCGCCGATGTATTTCTTAACGCGGTAGATGAACATCTTACGCGCCAGATCTGCACGTTTGTTGCCTTCGTTGATGGCAGCCTCGATATCGCGGCAGTCGCTGGAAACACCACTTACGCCGAGCAAACCTGATTTTTTGTTTACGAGGTTGTTGAAAGCGGCGGTATCCAAGTGTTCTTTATCCATGATAAAGGTAGCTGCACCGAGGTCAAGATCTCCTGCACGGGTTCCCATGACGAGACCTTCAACCGGCGTCAGACCCATAGATGTGTCAACACTCTTGCCATCCATGACAGCCGTACAACTGCCACCGCCTCCGATATGCGCAGTCACGATCTTTTTGCCCTTAGGATCCACGCCCAGGAATTCGCAGACACGGGCGCTTACATAACGATGGCTCGTGCCGTGGAAACCATAGCGACGGATAGCATATTTCTCGTACAACTCATAAGGGAGCGCGTACATATACGCGTAGTCCGGCATGGTTTGATGGAAAGCGGTGTCGAAAACAGCCACTTGCGGAACACCCGGAAGGATTTTCTCGATGGCATCAATACCTTTCAGGTTAGCAGGATTGTGCAGCGGCGCGAGATCAATACATTCGATAATCTGTGCTTTTACTTCCGGCGTAATGAGCACGGATTTGTTAAATTTCTCTCCTCCATGCACTACACGATGGCCAACAGCGTTGATCTCTTTGAGGTCCTTGATACATCCAATCTGCGGATCAACCAGTTTCTCCAGAATCAACTCGATACCAACGGTATGTTCCGGCATCGGTTTCTCGAATTTTACTTTGTCGCCGTTAGGCAATTTAACCTGCAAGAAAGAGTCGGGCAGACCGATTTTCTCGATACCGCCTTGTGCCATTACTTGCTTGCTCTCCATCTCGAAGAGTTTATATTTAATACTGCTACTTCCGCAGTTCAATACCAATATCTTCATAATTTAAATAAATTTAAATTCTGGAGCTTCGGCTTCGTCGAGTTGCATAAGCGAGCTTACACTCGACTTGCACGAACCTTCATAACTATTTAATTGCTTGATTGGCGGTAATAACTACCATTTGTACGATGTCCTGCACTTTGCATCCGCGGCTCAAGTCGTTTACCGGAGCGGCAATACCTTGCAGAATCGGACCGACTGCATCGGCACCGCTGAAGCGCTCAACAAGTTTGTAACCGATGTTGCCTGCCTGCAAATCCGGGAAGACGAGGACGTTGGCTTTGCCGGCTACTTTGCTGCCCGGTGCTTTGGTAGCAGCTACGCTCTCGATAAGTGCTGCATCTGCTTGTAACTCTCCGTCCAGCGCCAGATCCGGAGCCATCTCTTTTGCCAACTTAGTTGCTTCTTGCACTTTGTCAACGAGTTCATGTTTTGCACTACCTTTGGTGGAGAAAGAAAGCATCGCTACCCGCGGCTCAATGCCTGCGATGGCTTTAGCCGTCTCAGCTGTAGAGATGGCGATTTCCGCCAGTTGTTTAGCATCCGGATTCGGGTTAACAGCGCAGTCAGCGAAGAGCAGGAAACCGTTTTCGCCGAGATGTTTGGCCGGCGTGAACATGAGGAATGCGCCGCTGACAATAGAGCAACCGGGTTTGGTTTTCAGGATTTGGAATGCCGGACGAATGGTATCTGCAGTCGTGCCACGAGCACCTGCCAATTCGCCATCAGCATCTCCTGCTTTGATCATCAAGCATCCTAAGTACAACGGATCTTGAGCCTTCTTGGCTGCTTCTTCTTCCGTCATGCCTTTTGCTTTACGAAGCTCAAACAATAAGTTTGCATACTGAGGCATCTTCGGATCATGAATCGGGTCAACGATTTTTGCTTCTTTGATGTACTCATAGCCTTTCTCGGCAGCCATACCTTTGATTTTCTCGGGGTCGCCGATTAAAATAAGTTGCGCAATCTTGTCTCTCAACAGAATGTTAGCAGCTTCCAAAGTACGTGGTTCGTCGCCTTCCGGCAAAACAATGCGCTGCGGATTCGCTTTCGCACGCGCGATCATTTGATTTAAAATGTCCATAAGATTATATTGTATAAATGTTGTTCAAAAGGTTCATTTCAAAAATCACGGGATAATATACTATGTATATTATAAGGTATACCGGGATACGGTAAAACCACGGTGCGGTCTCGTAATTCCCCCGATTGCGTTTCTTGTTCCATTATATCGAGTGCAAAGATACTAAAAAAAAACGATATGTGCAATAGTAAAAACAAAAAATGTATTTTTTCTCCAAAATATTTGGCTATATCAAAAAAATGTTGTACCTTTGCACCCTGAATTGTGAATTTTGACGAAACAAGAGCAAACAACCTCTTTTCTATCATGAAGAAAAGTCTATTAATAGTATCGCTTCTGTGTTTCTCGGTTGCCATGCTGGCAGCGGAGGAAAAGGAAGATGTGAAAGGTGCTCATCCGTACAAGGTGGCGGAGAACGAAGAAGGTGTGGCGGAGGAGTTCGCACACTGGTCGTTGACGCCTCATGTGGGATTCAACTATTTTGACGGAGACTTCAATTCCGAAATGCAGCACGCTGTCGCTATACCGAATGCGGGCCTCGACTTGGAGTATTCCTTTACTCCTGTGTGGGGATTGGGCGTGAACTACATGTTCGATATGTATAATGTGACCGGGAAACCGGGCTTCGACAATGCGGATACGCTGCTCTCCGGCCATATGCACAAGGCGTCTTTGTATGTTTCGATGGACTTCATGAATTTGTTCTATCCGAAAGCAAAGAAGAAAATCTTCTCTGCCAACGCTATTTTTGGTGGAGGTTATGCATGGTATAAGAGTTCGAAGTTGTATTATGATTCGCAAGCAGAGCCGACTTGGACGCGTGGTCATACGGCAGGATATATCAACGAGGACGGCGTGAATGCCCCGAGTTACATGACGGGATACAAAGGTCAGTTGTTCCTTTTTGCAGGTCTTGGTTTGGAATTCAATCTTAACCGCACGATAGCTCTTGGTGTTCGCGCGACATACAACTATTTCATTAATGACTATATTGACGGTCGCGGTTATGCAGGTCCTAATGCTCCGGCCTCAAAGAATAACGACGGTATCGTAGATGTAACGCTGAATATGCGATTCAAGTTGATGGCGGTTTCGAAGACCCATATGCGCAATCTGTCGAATGTGGATGTATGGAAGCAAGAGGAAGCAGCAGGACCGCAGTATATCCACGATACGCTTATTCTCAAGCACGACTCGATT
>JAGCFY010000045.1 GCA_017649845.1 Paludibacteraceae bacterium | reverse complement strand
GTCTATCTGATGTTTCTCTGCTATATCATTCAGTGCACGGAATATATTCCGCAGATTTTCCGGGTTATCGGTGTTCGCCGGACGATGGATAGTAGCCAGTATGAAATTCCTATGACTAAGTCCCATCCGCTCGATAATATCGCTTTTTATATCAGCCATAGCAGAAAAATACATCGAGTTATCATACATCACGTCTCCGGACAGCACTACCTTTTGTCCTCGTCCATCCGCAAAATGTACTTTTGTCTTGCTCTCTTCAAACCCTTCCAACTGAAGGTTTTGCAGCCCGGTTTTAGTAGGCGTAAAGAGCAAAGATGACAATTGATCGCAAACGATTCGGTTGATCTCCTCCGGCATAGCCATATTGAATGACCGCAATCCGGCTTCTACATGAAATACCGGTACATGAATCTTGCTTGCCGCTACGGCTGCCGCCAGCGTGCTATTCGTATCGCCGTAAACGATCACTCCGTCATAATGCTGCTCTGTTAAGATAGCCTCTACTCCCTCAATGATTTTGGCTGTCTGCACGCCGTGCGAACCGCTTCCTACATGCAAGTTATAATCCGGAGCAGGGATACCTAATTCGCGGAAGAACACCTCGGACATGTTATCGTCGTAATGCTGTCCAGTATGCAAGATATGCTCGGTTATCTGCCCGGCAAATTTCTCCCGCAGCACCCTCGATATCGCTGCTGCCTTAATTATCTGAGGTCGAGCCCCTATGATCGTTAATAGCTTTATCATACTTAAATACTGAATACTGACTCCTAAAATCTCTTCAACATCTCAATGATCTGCTGATTCGCATCTCCTACTTTCTCAAAATAGGCTTGCTGTTTCTTTTTCCATTCTGCTTTTCGTGAAGAACAAGCCATTTCCTGCACTTTGGCTAATACATCCTCAAACTCACGCACGTTACATAATAGACCGTATTGCTGCTCCAGCACTTTGAAATTCGTCATATCGTTTGGTCCCACAAACGTATTGGAGCGAATGGCCGGTGTTCCTAATAGTGCAGCCTCGGTAGCCATCGTCTGGCTGTCGCCTAAATACAAATCGGCATAAGCCAGCACATGATGTATCTTATTGGCAGGAGTAGGCAGATGATAAGATTTCAAATCGTCCGGTAATTCTTTCTCGGAGGATATATATACTTTCATATATGGCTCTATAGCCGCTATCAACTGCTTTTTCTGCGCTAATGTAAATCCATTGTTGTTCACATCGTGATTGGCATACCATCCTACGAAACGCAATATGGCGTAGGGCTGCTGCAGTCCGTATTGCTTCACTATCTTTTCTTCCGGTTTGAACACCCCTGGTGCCAGATAGCAATCCTCGAATAATCCACCTATACGGATATGCTTTTTCCCGTAATCCAAACCGAACGATCCGGGAGTAACGACATAGGTAGCCATCGGTACCACATACCTGTTCGTCACTTTCACTACCTCCGAATCCGGGAATATCACGGATTTGGCACCTGTCATCTTTGCGATGAAGCATCCGTAGAACGAAGCCTTGGATACGATCACATCTGCTTTTAATCTCCGGGCTATCCGCCAATAATTAATCAAAAGCCGCGGCGTTCCTATTATCTTATCACGTAATGATTTCTTATGTGCTCCGAAAATCTGATACGCCACTCCTTCTTCTTGCAATACAGAAAGAAGGACATCCTTGTCTCTGGCTAACACATGTACTTGGTGTCCATTACGTTGCAAGTCCTGCATTATGTACTTGAATTGGTAATAATGCTTGGGATGATTTAACTCAAATATATATGTCATGCCTCTCTACTTTTAGCCGCAAAATCTTTGATGACGCGCGCCGGACTGCCGACTGCCACGCAATAATCCGGGATGTCGCGGGTTACGACCGCTCCCGCACCGATGATAGCTCCTTTGCCTATCGTCACTCCCGGCATGATGATGGCTCCGATACCGATATGTGCTCCGTCTTTGATCACTATCGGCGCATATTTCAGTTCGCAATCCATCACGGGTTTTCCTACCTCGTATTGCGTCAGGTCTCGCTGGTGACATAGCAGCATCACGCCTCGTGTCACCCATACGTTCTCTCCGATAGTAATCAGTTCGGGCGCCGAATGGTCGATATCTACCGTTGCCGCTATCTTACTACCCTTTCCTATCTTCACTCCCGCCATTTTGTAGAATGGCGTGCGTAACTGCGCAGGGAACAGCAATCTCGCAATACCAAGACATAATCTGTTCCATATACCTCGGCATACATTACCTATTGTTCGATGATTATTTGCCATATTTTTTACATTCAACTATTGTCATTCATAAAATATCTTCTCTTGCCATTTTTGAGTGGTTCGAAATGATCTAGATATTCGATATTGAGTTTTGCGTCTTCTCCTATATAGAGGTGTATTGCTCGCTTGATTTCTGCCTCTTGCGCTTCGGTATATTTTGCTGTATCTCGCTCAATTGTTAGCGTTACCTCATTCACTCCGGTTTTATTAAACGAGAATGCTTTGACGTCAAAGTGTTTCATAATCATGGAGAAACCGGTAGCCGACATATTATGCCCGTTCTCCAACCGCATCACATCCGATGTTCGCCCGATAACCCGCTTTATCACTTGCCCGTTATACGCTGTACGTTCCTCTGCCGGAGCAAGTTCTACTTCATCGCCGAACTGATATCGAATCAGCGGAAACGTATAGTTTAGCAGGTTTGTGCTCAGTAACGTTCCCGTGTTCAGTTCGATGGGATTGATGATCTCTGCAATAACATTGTACCCCACTTCATAGTGATGATAATCCGTCTCATATGCTGTTATTCCGGCATCTCGAGCGCCGTAGCAATCTCGCACCTTGCATTCATATGTTTCTTCTATCAGTCTCCTATATTCATCTGTCAGGTTTTCCGAAGTAGTGAATACACCTTCTATCTGCTTTAGATCAATACCATGTGTTGCTACATACCGCGTGAAGATATAGATAGATGCCGCATAGCCGTATATGTATCGTATTTTCTTTTCGCGGATGATGGATATGTATTTCTCGCATAACTCATCCGTCAAGTTTACCGTATTCATCGGTATCTCATTACGTATTTTGTCATATATCCGTCGGACTAAAGAAGGTTTCTTCGCGAATAACGATGCACTTCCCATTGCAGCAAATGGTTCGCCATATTGATAGCCATATGTACGCCAATAATATACCTTTGCCGCACTTACATATCCCCATGTATCTTCATCGCAATAATAGAACATCGGTTCTCCGGTCGTTCCGCCCGTCTTCCCTTTGCGATAACGGAATGATGAAAGATTATCCGGCACTATCTCATCGAAATGCTCACGCGCTATCTGCTTAGTAATAATAGGTAGTTTCTGTAAGTCTGCGGCAGTACGTATATCTTCCGGCTTCAAGCCTCGTTCGTCCATGATATGACGATAGTACTTCGTGTGGTTATATACATGCTCTATCAGCGCATGCAATCCATCTTCCTGCCACATCTGTATCTGCTCGGGGCTCCATGACGCCATCTTCTCTATTCTACGACGCCAGTGGTAAGAATTGGTCCCTTTTATTGTCTCCGCCAACGGCAGTAACAGATGCAATCTAAATATCTCTGATATTCTGCTCATTTCTTATATCTCTTAACTATATAGTGGAAGCAGTATTCCTCGGATATGATTCCAACTGTATTTTTTCACTTCCTTACGTGCGGCCTCTATCATCTTAAGGCTTTCCTCTTGATGCTTAAGCGCCCATAGGATCAATTCTGCCACCTGTTTGTCATTATTATTTTAAAACAACAATCATGTGCGGACATCTTCTATAATATAAGGAACACCACCGACCTTGCTTGATATCACTAATACTCCGGCGTTCATTGCTTCCAGAACTGACACCGGCATATTATCCACTCTTGGCGCAGAGAGGAAGATATCATGTTCCGCCAAGTACCTATTCATCTCCTCATTAGGCACTTGTCCGGCAAAATTCACGTGCTTTAGATTGTTATCTCTCACGTATTGCTGCAACTCCTCTAACTGCGGGCCACGACCTAAAATGGTCAAACTTGCCTCCGGTATCTGCTGCTGCACCTGCCGGAAGGCCCGTAAGATACAAGGAATGTTGTATAACTCTCTCAAATGCCGCACGCTGATAAATCGCGGTGCTTTTGGATCCCATTCATGCGTACGCTTGATTTCCG
>JAGCFY010000044.1 GCA_017649845.1 Paludibacteraceae bacterium | reverse complement strand
GTGTGCGCCAATTATGATTTTACCGGCACCCCCGTGGAAGGACTGGTAAAACCCTATACGATCGTCCAAAAAGGGAAACATAAAGTGGGTATTTTCGGATTAGGGTGTAAACCGAAAGGCATCATTTCCGATAAGAATTTCGAACCGGCTCGGTATCTGGAACCTTACGCCGTAGCGCAAGCCATGGCGGATACGCTGCGGGCAAAAGAATGCGACGTGGTGGTATGCCTGAGTCATATGGGTACGCTCGGGAAACACAAAGGCGATGTATGCGATTCGGTGATGGTAACCTGTACCCGCGGAATAGATGTCGTCGTAGGCGGTCATACGCATAAAGTATATCGGAATCTTCGCGTAGCGAATCTGGACGGAGATAGCATTCCGGTATGCCAAGCCGGCAAGAGCGGCGTCTATTTAGGCAAAATAGTGTTAGATTTAAGTGACAAAAGTAAAAAATAAACAAAAAAATTTGGTCATTTGAAAAAAAAGCAGTAATTTTGCGGCGTATTTGCAAAATACGCGTGTATTAAAACGAACGAAAATTAAGAAAAACATATTTAAACATTTTACTATTATGGCAGAAGTTGAAGCAAAAGTAAAAGCAATCATTGCTGATAAACTTGGTGTAGAAGAGTCTCAAGTTACTAAAGAGGCTAATTTCCAAACTGATCTGGGTGCCGATTCTCTGGACACCGTAGAGATGATCATGGAGTTCGAGAAGGAGTTCGGTATCGAAATTCCGGATGAGGACACCCAGAAGATCTCGACCGTAGGCGACGCTATCGCTTATGTAGAGGGCAAATTAGCGAAGTAATTCTCTTTACACATTAGTCTGCGAGTTTACGGGAGTACTGTAAACTCGTATGCTTTTTATTTGCACGTACGATAATTTATGCAGTTGAGAAGAGTTGTAGTGACCGGTCTGGGAGCGCTGACGCCGGTTGGTAATTCAGCCCCCGAAACATGGCAGGCATTGGTAAACGGAGTAAACGGTATTGCTCCGATCACGTCATTTGATACCACGCATTTCAAGACCCATTTTGCCGGCGAGGTGAAGGGTTTTGATCCTTCTCCCTTGATGGACCGCAAAGAGGCACGTAAGATGGACCGCTATTCGCAGTTTTCTGTGTGGGTGGCCAACGAAGCGCTGCAGGACAGCGGTCTGGATCTGGAGAAAGAGGAGCGCAGTCGGGTAGGCGTGATCTGGGGCAGCGGTATGGGAGGATTACAGTCTACCGAGGAGGAAATCATTGATTTCGCCAAAGGCGACGGTGTACCTCGTTTCAATCCGTTTATGATCCCCAAGGCTATTCCGTCTATTGCAGCCGGACATATCTCCATCCGTTTCGGTCTCGGAGGTCCGAGTTTCTCGGTCTCTACCGCTTGCTCTTCTTCTTCGCATGCCGTAGCATCTGCTTTTGACCAGATTCGTCTGGGCCACGCGGATGTGTTGCTGACAGGAGGTGCTGATGCCGATGTGACATATACCGGTATAGGCGGATTCAACTCCCTGCACGCGCTCTCTACGCGGAACGAGTCGCCGGAAACGGCCAGCCGTCCGTTCTCCAAGAGCCGCGATGGTTTCGTCTTGGGCGAAGGTGCTGCATGCCTGATCCTGGAGGATTATGAGCATGCCAAAGCACGCGGCGCGAAAATCTATGCGGAAATTATCGGCGAAGGAATGACATCCGATGCATATCATATGACAGCGCCGGATCCGGAAGGAAAAGGAGCGGAGCGTGTGATGCGCCTGGCTATCAAAGATGCGGGGTTGCAACCCGACCAGATTGATTTTATCAATACCCACGGTACTTCCACGCCTCTAGGGGATGTGACGGAAGTGAAAGCTATTCAGCGTGTGTTCGGCGATCATGTATATGAGATGAATCTTGATTCGACGAAATCAATGACAGGTCATCTGATAGGTGCTACCGGTGCTGTAGAAGCACTGGCATGTATCATGGCGCTGAAGGACGGTATTATCCCGCCGACGATCAATCATGATCCGGAGGACGCGGACGAAAATATCGACTACCGCATCAATTTCACATTCGGCCAAGCGCAGAAACGCGATATCAAGTATGCCCTGAGTAATACCTTCGGCTTCGGCGGTCATAATGCATGTCTGGTATTTAAGAAATGGGAAGAGTGACCCTTTTCACTCGTATTAGTCTAATTAAAATTTAAGGTATTATGATCACTAAAATTGGAGAAAACGCAGGTCTTCTGTGGAATGCCCTGCAGAATGGTGCACAAGGTCTGAAGGCCCTCAAAAAAGCTACAAAGCTGAAAAATGAGGAGCTCTACTTGGCACTTGGCTGGCTTGCTCGTGAGGGTAAAATTACCTTTACCGAGGCTGAAGCTGACACAATTATCGCTTTGGCATAATTATGGTTATAGCGATCGTAGGCGCTTCGGGCGCCGTCGGACAGGAATTGCTGGCTGTGCTTGCGCAGCGGCAGTTCCCGATCTCCGAACTCCGTTTGTTCGGATCGGAGAGGAGTGCCGGAACTAAGTATGAATTCTGCGGCAAGGAGTGCGAAGTACAACTGCTGCAACATGGCGACGCCTTCCGGGGCGTCGATATTGCGTTTACTTCCGCGGGCGCAAGCGTGTCACGTATGTACGCGGAGGACATCACCCGTTACGGCGCGGTGATGATAGATAACTCTTCTGCTTTCCGCATGGATGAAGATGTGCCCCTGGTGGTGCCTGAGGTGAATGCAGCCGATGCACTCGTCCGTCCGCGGAATATTATCGCTAATCCTAATTGCACAACGATCCAGATGGTGGTGGCGCTGCAGGCTATTGAGCGGCTGAGCCATATCCGCCGTGTGCATGTCTCGACCTATCAGGCCGCTTCGGGTGCAGGGGCGCAGGCGATGAAAGAGTTAGAGACCCAATACCGTCAGGTGCTGAACGGCGAAGAAGTGACGGTAAATAAATTTGCGTATCAGCTGGCGTTTAATCTCATCCCGCATATCGATGTTTTTACCGATAACGGCTACACGAAAGAGGAGATGAAGATGTTCAACGAGACGCGTAAGATCATGCATTCGGATGTGAAAGTGAGCGCCACCTGTGTGCGTGTGCCTTCGCTCAGAGCGCATAGCGAGAGCGTGTGGATCGAAACGGAGCGTCCGATAAGTGTAGCAGAAGCGAGAGAGGCTTTTGCCAATGCACCCGGAT
>JAGCFY010000043.1 GCA_017649845.1 Paludibacteraceae bacterium | reverse complement strand
GTGCTTGACAAAATTGACCAACTCGACCTGCTGGACACCAACCTGCCGACAATTGACCCGGCGCATCCATACGAACTGAGCCAGTATGAGCAGGACTTAATGAACCAGCTCTGGCGCTCATTCCGTAAATCCGAAAAGATGCAACGCCACCTGCGTATGCTCTATGAGCATGGATCGCTCTATCTCGTCCGCAACGGTTTCCTGCTCTATCATGCTGCTATTCCTTTGAATGACGATGGTTCGTTTACCGTAGCCGATGTATGCGGCAAACGCGTCTCCGGCAAAGCGCTCATGGATCGAACAGATGAAGTAATCCGCATGGCATATTACGGAGAAGGTAAAGCCAAACAGGATGCGCTCGACTACATGCTTTATCTTTGGGAAGGAGAATTCTCCCCGCTTTACAACAAAGATAAAATGACCACCTTCGAGCGCTATTTCTTAGCGGACGAAGCCACATGGAAGGAGCAAAAAGGCGCGTATTTCACACTCGCGGACGATGAAAAGATTTGCCAGAATATCTTGAAAGAATTCGGTCTTAACCCTGCGACGGGACGTATTGTCAATGGACACGTGCCTGTTCGCACTATAAAAGGAGAAACACCGACACGCGCTAACGGAAGAAGATTTGTCATTGACGGAGGATTCTCAAAACCGTACCAGGAGAAGACCGGCATCGCCGGATATACACTCATCTACAACAGCCATGGCATACAGCTTGTAGAGCACGAGTCATTCGAATCCAGGGAACAAGCGGTACTCTCAGGATCAGATATCCACAGCCGCACACTCCTGCAGGATTTCTCTGGCCAGCGAATCAGAATAAAAGACACCGATAAAGGAAAAGAGTTGCTCGAACAGATACAATCGCTCGAACAACTCCTTCATGCCTACCGCACTGGTACATTCAGGCAGAAATAAGGCAGAAACAGACCCAATTACGGGTACGCACCGTGGTCTTACCATAGGATACCTATAACATACCTATAGGATACCTATAAGATACTTGCTGTTTTTTACACTTTTTGCGCTTTCACTATATATACGTAGTATATATACTTTTTGATGCATTCTTGTGCTAAACCAAAGCCTTTATATTCTCTTCCGTGGTTCCCGGTAAAAGGTCTATCGGCCTCAGTTCTATCATGGTCTTGGCGCCAAATTCGCCGCGGTCACGCATTCGAACTGCCGCACGGGCACAACTGACCATCACTTGTCCGGTAAGGGCTGGATTGTTGATCTCCATATTAAACTCAAAACGCTGGTTATGAGTCTCTCCCGACACTCCGTCACGCACTAAATGAACGCCGTGCGCTACATTATTCAGCGCATCTACACTCTCCACCTGGATCACATGCGTCTCGTCGTGTGCAAAATAATCGTCTTTTAAAAGAGCCGCCTCTACGGTCTTGAAATCTGCGCCATCCTCCAGTTCGATATATACCATTCTCCGATGAATACCCGTTCCCAAAGGAATGGTCATACTCAGTGCATTCTTGACACCCTTAATCGCTTTGGCTGCCACAGTGTGTCCCATGGAACGACCGGGACCGAAATTGGTATAAGTCAATCCCTTGGGAGCCATCGCCATCAGCAACGCACGAACCATACTGTCTGTACCCGGATCCCAGCCGGCAGAAATAATACTTACCGTCTTATTGGTCACGCATACAGGCTCCATCTGGCTGCGCAGACTCCATATTTGCCCGTGGATATCAAAACTGTCTACCGTACAGATCCCTTTGCCGGCCATGATAGCAGCAAACTTAGGGACTTCTCGCGTTGGTGTACAGAGCAACATTACATCTACATCACCGATACAATCCATACAATCGTTATGGTGATAAATACCCGCCAGTTCCATGTCCGGCGCTGCCTTTATGGCTTCTTCTGCGGCACGGCCGATATTACCGTAGCCTAAAATAGCAACTCTAATCATTTGATTTATATCATTTCGCGGTGCAAAATTACTTCTTTTTTTTGAATTATGCAAAAAAATTTTGCACATATCGTTTTTTTTTACTACCTTTGCACCATAAATTAGAAATCACATATTCATATGAACCGAGACACAGAGATTTTTGACGTCATCCGCCGTGAGCGTGATCGTCAGACCAAAGGAATTGAGTTAATCGCCAGTGAGAATTTCGTAAGCGACCAGGTACTGGAAGCAATGGGTAGCGTGCTGACTAATAAATACGCGGAGGGTTACCCGGGACACCGCTATTATGGAGGATGCGAAGTGGTGGATATAGCGGAGAATATCGCACGTGACCGACTCAAAAAGCTGTTTGACGCCGAGTACGTAAACGTACAGCCGCATAGCGGAGCGCAAGCTAACATGGCGGTTTTCATGGCATGCCTCAAGCCCGGCGATACATTTATGGGCTTGAACCTCAGTCACGGAGGACATCTCAGCCACGGCTCGGCCGTCAATTTCTCAGGTCTGGTATTCAATGCCATCGGCTATGATTTGAAAGAGGAAACCGGTCGTGTGGATTACGATGATCTCGAGAATAAAGCGCGCACGCATAAACCGAAACTGATTATTGCAGGTGCCAGCGCTTATAGCCGCGAATGGGACTATGCACGTATTCGTCGCGTAGCAGATGAGATAGGCGCTATCTTCATGGTAGATATGGCGCACCCGGCAGGATTGATTGCAGCAGGGCTGCTGGATAATCCGGTCAAATATGCCCATATCGTCACTTCCACTACGCATAAGACCTTGCGCGGACCGCGTGGAGGTGTGATCTTGATGGGGAAGGACTTTGATAACCCATGGGGAAAAACAACGCCAAAAGGCGAGATCAAAAAGATGAGTACCCTGCTCGATTCGGCTGTTTTCCCGGGCACGCAAGGCGGACCGCTCGAGCATGTGATTGCCGCTAAGGCTGTCTCTTTCGGAGAAGCGTTGACGGAGGATTTCAAACTATACCAGCAACAGGTAAAACGCAATGCAGCCGTAATGGCTCAGGCTTTTATGGACAAGGGTTACAAAGTGATCTCCGGCGGAACGGACAATCACTCTATGCTGATTGACTTGCGTACCAAAAATCCGGAACTGACCGGCAAAGTGGCCGAGCATGCTCTGGTAAGCGCTGACATCACTACTAATAAGAATATGGTGCCGTTTGACAGCCGCTCAGCTTTCCAGACATCCGGTCTGCGGTTCGGTACACCGGCTATCACTACCCGTGGACTCAAAGAAGACATGATGCCATGGATAGTGGATCTGATTGACCGGGTACTGATAGACCCGCTGAACGAAGCCGTGATTGCGGCCGTACGGGAAGAAGTGAATCGCGAGATGATCAAACACCCGCTATTCGCGTACTAACGTTTCAGTTTACGATAATGATTAGGCGTCATGCCTAAGTGCTTCTTGGTGTACTGACAGAAGAAGCTGGCATTGGGGAATTCCATCACACGAGCTATGTCATGGATAGGGAGTGTGGTGTTCTGCAGATAATGTTTCAACTCCGATACCGTAATATCAGCAATCCACTCTCCGGCGGATTTATCGCTGCGCTCCTTACATACCTCAGATAGGTATTTGGGAGAGATATTCATCTGTTTGGCATACCATTGTACCTCGCGTTGATGAGGGTGCATCTGGAGCAATGAGACGAACTCGCGGAAGAGATAATCGCTGTGATTAACAGATACACGCGACATTGGTTCATCTGTAGTGATAGCGAGTTTGTCCATATAGTTCAGCATCTCCATCGTTGCTCCACGCGCTATAAGCATCATAATCTGCTTGCGGTAGTCTGATTGATTATCACGGAGTTGTAATGTGATCAGATGGAAATATACATCAAAGAACTCAATACTCTGCTGGTTAAGATGGAAAATCGGGTTTTTCTTTACATATTCCTGTTTTGACCACCAGTTAGGCTCTACACGCATGTGATCGTACATGAGCTGCTCGTAGATGGAAGCATCTATAGTGACCTGCTTGAAGGCGAAATCCGGAGACATCTTGTACGGCCCTAACGGCTGCGAGAAATCGGGAATGCGTACAAACAAATCACCCGAGTTAATGCGAAGCATCGCGCCATGGAAATATACATCAATATAGCCGGCTGTACAAAGGATCACAGTCATTGTAGCAATCGATGTGGTACGAGTC
This sequence comes from Paludibacteraceae bacterium, assembly GCA_017649845.1. Taxonomy (GTDB): domain Bacteria; phylum Bacteroidota; class Bacteroidia; order Bacteroidales; family Paludibacteraceae; genus Colicola. The sequence goes on along the minus strand of JAGCFY010000043.1, from coordinate 1,469 downwards.
TCGCGGCAAATACGGAAACCTTCTTGCTCATCCGTAACAAACAGGGAATCATTAAAAAGAATCATAAGAGTGAGTATTAGTTATTTAATATATGTAACATTTATTTTCTCATATTTCCTAATTTTGGGTGCAAAATTACAAATTTATTCTCAAATACACAAATTTTTTGAAAATTTTCTTGCTAAATTCGATAAAAGTGAGTAAATTTGCAGCCTAAAACAATATGAAGCCATGAAGAAAATATTTTTTTGGATGCTATTAGCATTGGTAATATCCGGTTGCAACAGCAATAACACGAGACTTCTCACCTCCGCAACAGGAAGTATCTACGAGTGTCTCGTAGTAAGCCGGACAGAAGTAAAAGAGCCTATTTGCGCTACTTTAGGAGGAGACATGTACGGTTTACCACAGATGGAACCCTATTTCACAGTTACTCACGTCACACCCGGTCAGTTCGATGATTTTCTGAAATCGACACGCAATGTGCTGATAGTGGATATTGACGAGCATAAATACACTCAAACGAAGACCAGCTACAGTCGCGATGCATGGTCCAAGCCTCAAGCAATAGTACGCATTCAGGCACCGGGCAGCGAGGATTTTCAATCGTTTTGGAACGAACATGGAGAGCAAATCCGGGAATGGTTCGTACGGGAAGAGTTAGCCCGCCAGATTCGTTTCTATCGCGCGAGTACCAATAAGGACGCGCGCGCGCACTTAGAACAATGGGGATACGATATGCTGATACCGGAGGACTTTATGCTGATCATGGACACTACATTGGTGCTAAAGGAGCAAATGGCAAATGACCAGATTGTAAATCTTCTATGGTGCTGCAATAACAAGGGACCGATGCGGAAGGACATCGTCGTTTACAATTATCCTTATACTTCGCAGGATCAGTTCGGCCATGAGTCGATCATTGCCATGCGCGATGAGATCATGGGTCGGATAGTGAGCGCGCAGGTGGAAGGCAGCTATATGGCTACTGAAAGCAAACATTTCCCGCCCGTGACGAAGCAGGTATCGGCTTTGCGAGACAACAAAGGTGGTTTCTATGCAATGGAAACACGTGGATTATGGAAGATTTGCCATGGCGAAGCAATGGGTGGTCCGTTCGTCAGCCTGACACGTCTGGATCAAGTAAACGGCCGGGTAGTGACTGCCGAAGCCTTCCTCTATGCTCCGGGGCAGAAAAAACGCAATGCCATGCGCCAGATAGAGGCTATACTCTATTCCTTGGAAATGCCTAACGAACGCCAGCGGTGAAGACCGTACAGGCAGTTAGCGCACCAGAAAGCATATTGAGCGGCCATACAATAATCTCCGGCACGGAGCCATAAAACCACACTCAGTATATCGACCGCCAGCCATATAAACCAATGCTCCCGATAAACGAGAATCATCAGTACCTGCGCGATGAGTGCAGGTACTGTCGTTAAAGCGTCCAGATAAGGCTGCGTATCATC
>JAGCFY010000042.1 GCA_017649845.1 Paludibacteraceae bacterium | reverse complement strand
CTTCGCGCCAATGTATATCGGATCCGGTACGGATGCGCTGATGTTTACTTCTAATCGTCAGGAGAAACAAAAGAGCGGTAAGAAAACACTCAAACGACCCAGTAATGTCACCGGGCAACAACTATTCCAACTCTACCAGACTCGCAAAAATGCGGCAGGAGAATGGGAAGAGATAGAACTGGCGGAAGGATTGTACGATGTACCGGAAGGACAGCAGGAGAATGACTCCACAGGCGGCAAAGCCGCAGGTACGGCGGAAATGGGTGTATGCTCGTTCAGCCGAGACGGCAGAACAATGTTCTTCACCTATTCAAAACCCATCAACGGCAAAGACTTGGGCGCAAAAATATATAAGAGCGAGCGAGCCAGCGGAGAATGGGGAGAACCGCAGGAGGTGAAGTTATTCAAAGATAGTTCAATCACGGTCGGACATCCTGCGCTGAATGCTACAGGCGACACACTTTATTTCGCGTGCGATGCGGAAGGTGGTGAAGGAGGAAAAGATATCTGGATGGCGGAATTGGATGGATCAGAATGGGTCAATGCGCATCCGCTCGGCAAAGGGATAAACACTTCGGCTGACGAGATGTATCCTTATATGCATGAAGATGGAACGCTCTATTTTGCTTCCAACGGACATCCAGGATACGGCGGACTCGACCTGTACAAAGCAGAACGTGATACGACCTCCAAAGATTCTACCGTCTGGATTCTCTATAACATGGGACCTGCCTTCAACGGCATTGGCGATGATTTCGGTATTACCTTTGCCGGTAACACGCAAGACGGATTCTTCTCGTCAAACAAAGGCGACAAGAAAGGATATGACAAGATCTATCGTTTCGTGCTGCCGGAAATGGAGTTTATCGTAGAAGGTATTGTAACGGACGAGCAAGGCAACCCGTTGAGCGACGCTCAGTTGCGCTTGGTAGGCAGCGATGGCACGAATAGCAAATTGAATGCACGGCGAGATGGAACATATAAGATCAAACTGCATAAAGATGTCAAATACGTGATGTTGGCTACTTGCCGCGGACACCTCAACGCCAAAGAGCAATGGACGACACTGAATCTCAAGGATAGTAAGACCTACACCGTGAATTTTGCGCTCAACCCTATCAGCCGCCCCGTAAAAATGGAGAATATCTTCTATGAGTTCGGCCGCTGGGAGATTACCAAAGCATCCGAAACGGAATTGCTGCATCTGGTCAAACTGCTACAGGATAATCCTAATATCACAATCGAACTTTCTGCGCATACCGACCTTAAAGGTACGGAGGAGTTTAACAACGAACTGTCGCAAAAACGTGCGCAGAGTTGCTGCGATTTCCTGCTGAAGCAAGGTATAGAGGCTGAACGCTTGACGCCGGTTGGATACGGCAAGACAAAACCTGTTATTTGCGATAAAGCCCTGAATAAGCAATATCCCTGGATTCCGGTAGAGCAAGTATTGGATGAATCCTATATCCTCTCCCTCCCCGCTGATAAACAGGAGATATGCAACCAGATCAACCGTAGAACGGAATTTAAAGTAGTTAAAACGACTTACAATTTATACTAATGAAACAGTATTTAGACTTATGCCAACGCGTGCTGAATGAAGGCACGATCAAACACGACCGCACAGGAACGGGCACTATTTCCGTTTTTGGTCACCAGATGCGATTTAATATGGCGGATGGATTTCCGCTGTTAACCACAAAGAAACTGCACCTGAAATCCATTATTTACGAACTCTTATGGTTCTTGCAGGGCGATACAAACGTCAAATACCTGCAGGATCATGGCGTAAGGATATGGAATGAATGGGCCGATGAGAACGGAGAATTAGGTCCGGTATATGGCCATCAATGGCGTTCCTGGCCGGATTACAACGGTGGAACGATAGATCAGATAGCTAATGTTGTGAAGATGATCAAGGAAAATCCGGATAGCCGCCGGATGATTGTAAGTGCATGGAATGTGGCGGAAGTGGAGAAAATGGCTTTACCGCCGTGCCACAGTCTGTTCCAGTTCTATGTTGCGGACGGCAAACTGAGTCTGCAGCTCTATCAACGCAGCGCAGATATTTTCCTTGGTGTTCCGTTTAATATCGCTTCCTATGCCCTGCTCCTGCAAATGATGGCGCAAGTCACAGGATTGCAATGCGGCGATTTTGTGCATACTTTAGGAGACGCACATATTTATCTGAACCACTTGGAGCAAGTAAAACTGCAACTGACGCGCGAACCGCGTGCTTTGCCGAAAATGATTATAAACCCCGAGGTAAAAGATCTGTTCAGCTTCCAATTCGAAGATTTCACGTTGGAAGGCTATGATCCGCACCCACATATTGCAGGAGTAGTAAGTGTATGATAAGTATTATTGTAGCAATAGCCGAGAATTACGCTATCGGCAAGAAAGGTGACCTGTTGTGCCATATGCCGGCAGACTTGAAACATTTCAAGGAAATCACGAGTGGCAGTACTGTTTTGATGGGCGAGCGGACTTTCTTCTCGCTGCCCAAACATCCGCTGCCTAACAGACGAAATATCGTGCTCACGGATGTTGCCGGTAAAACCTTTGATGGCGCCGAAGCGGTGTATTCATTGGATGAACTGTGCGCGAAAGTATCGCAGGAGGAAGAAGCATTCGTCATCGGCGGAGGAATGGTTTATCGCCAGATGATGCCGCGCGCTGACAAACTGTATATCACCCACATCCATCATTCATGGGAGGACGCAGATACATTCTTCCCGGAGATCAAGGAGAACGAATGGCAACTGCTGAAAGCAGAGCGCCATGAGGCAGATGATAAAAACCCGTACGATTATACCTTTGCAGAATATGGCAGACGATAAGAAGATTATTTTCTCGATGGTAGGTCTTAACAAGACTTTTCCTCCGCAAAAACAGGTATTGAAAAACATATACCTCAGTTTCTTCTATGGCGCCAAGATCGGAATCATCGGTCTGAACGGTGCCGGTAAATCGACGCTGCTCAAGATTATTGCAGGCATTGAGAAGGAATATCAAGGTGAGGTTGTTTGGTCGCCCGGTTATAGTGTCGGTTACTTGGAACAAGACCCGAAACTGGATCCGAATAAAACGGTTCGCGAGGTAGTGCAAGAAGGCGTGCAACCGATCATGGACATGCTCAAAGAGTATGATGATATCAACATGGCTTTTGCTGAACCCGATGCAGACTTTGATAAACTTTTAGCCCGCCAGGCAGAGTTGCAGGACAAACTGGATGCAGCAGATGCATGGAATATCGACCAGAAACTCGACCGTGCTATGGACGCACTTCGTTGTCCGCCGGATGATGCCAGTGTCACTACCCTTTCCGGAGGTGAACGCCGCCGTGTGGCTTTATGCCGTCTGTTGCTGCAACAACCGGATGTATTACTGCTCGATGAGCCGACGAACCATTTGGATGCAGAGTCTATCGACTGGCTTGAGCAACACTTGCAGCAGTATGCAGGAACAGTAATCTGTATCACGCACGACCGCTATTTCCTGGATAATGTAGCCGGATGGATTCTGGAACTGGATAGAGGTGAAGGTATTCCATGGAAAGGCAACTACTCTTCCTGGCTCGAACAAAAAACGAACCGCATGGCGATGGAGGAAAAACAAGCATCCAAACGCCGTAAGACACTGGAACGAGAGTTGGAATGGATTCGGATGGCACCGAAAGCCCGACATGCTAAACAAAAAGCACGTCTGGAGTCGTACGACCGAATGCTGAATGAGGAACAAAAAGAACGCGAGGAAAAACTGGAGATATTCATTCCGAACGGCCCGCGTCTCGGTAATAAAGTCATCAATGCCGAAGGTGTAGCCAAATCATTTGGCGACAAACTGCTGTTTGAAGATCTGAATTTTATGTTACCGCCGAACGGCATTGTAGGTGTGATTGGCCCGAACGGAGCCGGTAAAACTACCCTTTTCCGCATGATTATCGGCACAGAAAAGGCT
>JAGCFY010000041.1 GCA_017649845.1 Paludibacteraceae bacterium | reverse complement strand
GCAGGGCGGTGAGAAACAGCTCATCGACGCTTGTATCGGCCGTCAGGTGCCGAGCGGTGCGCTGCCGATCGAAGTAGGCGCTGTGGTAGATAATGTAGCTACCATATACGCAGTATATGAGGCGGTACAGAAGAATAAACCGCTCATCAGCCGCGTGATGACTGTAACGGGTAAGAACCTGGCTAAACCGGGTAACTACTCCGTTCGTTTCGGTACGCCGATAGAAGAAGTGATTGCGCTTGCAGGCGGTGTTCCTGTAGATACCGGTAAGATCATCGGCGGAGGTCCGATGATGGGCCGCGCGATGGATCATATCGAAGGTATGCCGGCTAACAAACGTCTGAGCGGTCTGCTCTTCCTGCCGGAGGCAGAGAGTATCCGTCCGGAAGAAGAGAACTGTATCCGCTGCGGCAAATGCGTACAGGCTTGTCCGATGGGTCTGGAGCCGTATCTGCTCAGCCGAATGGCAGAACTGGAGATGTGGGAAGATCTCGAGAAACACGATATCATGGATTGTATCGATTGCGGTTGCTGCGTCTTTACCTGTCCTGCGCATCGTCGTTTGCTCGACGGTATCCGTCCGGGTAAAGCGAAAGTAGGTAGTATCCTGCGTGAGCGTGCCGCTGCGGCTGCCGCAGAGAAAGCTGCTGCTGAGAAAAAATAAATCTGGAAATCATAAATCATAATCAAAATATGAAATCATTCATTGTAGCTCCGGCTCCTCACGCCCACAGCGGTGATTCGGTTCGCCGGAATATGCTTCTGGTTATTCTCGCGCTGCTGCCCGCTTATGTGGTATCGGTGATCGAGTTTGGCTGGGGAGCACTTATTACGGCTGCTATCTCTATCTGCGCCTGTGTGCTGACAGAGTGGCTTATCAGCCGTTTCTTGCTCAAAGAGCAAAAACAGACGATCGGTGATCTCTCGGCTGTGTTGACAGGTCTGTTGCTGGCCTTCAACCTGCCGTCCAGTTTAGACTGGTGGATCGTTCTGATCGGTGCAGTAGTAGCTATCGGTGTAGGTAAGATGAGTTTCGGCGGTCTGGGCCAAAACCCCTTCAACCCCGCACTCGTAGGACGTGTGTTCCTGCTCATCTCTTTCCCTGCTCAAATGACCACATGGCCTAAGCCGCAAGGTTTTGCTACCGGTTATCTGGATGCAGAGACAGGTGCCACGCCGCTTTATTACCTCAAACACATGGTTAAGACCGGCGACAGCAGTGTTCTCGACCAGCTGCCTGACCTCTGGAACTCGTTCCTCGGCGTCATGGGCGGTTCGCTCGGCGAGGTAAGTGCTGCGGCGCTTATCCTCGGCGGATTGATCCTGATCTGCTGCCGTGTGATCACATGGCATATCCCTGTAGCTGTCATCGCTACCGTAGCATGTTTCGCAGCTTGTACCGGTCTAGTAGGCGCACTGCCTGAAGGTATGACCACCGGCAACTACGTAGCATATGAGTTACTCTCCGGCGGTTTGATGCTCGGTGCGTTCTTCATGGCTACCGACTATGTCACCAGCCCGATGACGGCATGGGGTAAGATCATCTTCGGTATCGGTATCGGTTTCATCATGATGGTCATCCGTACTTGGGGTGCTTATCCGGAAGGTATGTCTTTCGCTATTCTGATCATGAACGCGTGCGTTCCATTGTTGAATAAATTCCGTCCGACCCGTTTCGGCGAGAAGAGAAAATAAGGAGGTACAACTATGGAGAAATTACAAAGTTCATTCAAGAATATGGTGCTGAGCCTGGTTATCATCTCGATGGTAGCTGCAGGTCTGCTTGCCGGCGTATATATTCTCACGCTGGAGAATATCAACGCGCAGAAGAAAGCCAAACAAGAGGCTGCCAAGTTGGCTGTACTCGCCGGACATGAAGATGGCACAGCTATTGAAACAGCAGTGGACGGTTTCGGCGGCACTTTCCGCGTCATGGTAGGTTTTGATGCTGAAGGCAATATCCTCGGATACGAGATTCTGGAGCATCAAGAGACTCCGGGACTGGGTTCACACATGGTTCATTGGTTCAAGAACGCTGACAAACCCGGCCAGAATATCATCGGCCGCAAGGCAGGTGAGTTGCAGGTATCGAAGGACGGCGGCGACGTAGATGCTATCACAGCTGCTACGATCACTTCGCGCGCATTCCTCAAGGCTATCAACCAAGCTTATGCTGAGTTCAAGGGAACAGAAGCAAACACCGGCGCGAGCCAACTGCAACAGACCGAAGCGGTTGAAGAAGAAGTTATAATCATTGAAGAAAAGGAAACGGAGGTAAGTCATGAGTAACGCTTTAAAAACTTTCACCAACGGACTTCTCAAGGAGAACCCTACTTTTGTATTGGTTCTCGGTATGTGTCCTACACTGGCTACAACGACCAGTGCCATCAATGGTATGTCCATGGGTCTGGCTACTCTCTTCGTGCTCGTTTGCTCGAATGTGGTGATCTCGATGCTCAAGAACCTCATCCCGGATAAAGTACGTATCCCTGCGTTTATCGTCGTTATTGCTACGTTCGTGACGCTGGTACAGCTGTTGATGCAGGCTTATCTGCCGGCTATCTATGACGTACTCGGTTTGTTCATTCCGCTGATTGTAGTGAACTGTATCGTTCTCGGTCGTGCCGAAGCTTTTGCTGCGAAGAACAGCGTAGGCCTCAGCGCATTGGACGGTCTCGGTATGGGTCTTGGTTTCACGCTGGCGCTGACTATCCTCGGTGCTATTCGTGAGTTACTGGGTACCGGTGCTTGTTTTGGATGGCATATCTTCCCGGATAACTACGGAGCGCTTGTCTTCGTGCTGGCTCCGGGTGCCTTCATCGCGCTCGCTTATCTGATGGTTATTATTAACAAACTTCAAAAGAAATAAGTTATGGTATACTTCTTAATATTTATCTCTGCGATATTTGTTAATAATATCGTATTGAGCCAGTTCCTGGGTATCTGCCCGTTCTTAGGTGTCAGCAAGAAAATCGATACCGCTATGGGTATGAGTGCAGCGGTTATCTTTGTGCTCACGCTGGCTACAGTAGTGACATATCTGCTGCAGATGTTGCTCGTTAAGTGGGGACTGGAGTTCTTGCAGACCATTCTCTTCATCCTTATTATCGCTGCCCTCGTGCAGATGATCGAGATTATGCTGAAGAAAGTGAGCCCTGCTCTCTATCAAGCACTAGGTGTTTTCCTGCCGTTGATCACGACCAACTGCTGTATCCTCGGTGTAGCTATTCTCGTAGCTAACGGCACAGAGAAACTGCCGATGGGTGCAGAGCACGGAATGTTAACCGGTACGCTGTTTGCGTTCGCTACCGCATTAGGTTTCGGTCTGGCACTGATCCTTTTCGCCGGTATCCGCGAGCAACTGGCAATGAATAAAGTGCCCGAAGCAATGAAAGGTACTCCTATTGCGCTGCTGACCGCCGGTCTGCTGGCAATGGCTTTTATGGGCTTCAGCGGTGTAGTTTAATTCCGCCAAGAGCACAATAAAAATAAGGTACGCGTGTGTGCGCGTACCTTATTTTTATTACTCTATGATGTCACCACTCTTTTTTACGAAACAGACCGCCTATCAAACAAATCAACAAATAGAACGGATAGAGAATCTCCAAGAGGAGAGCTAAGAAGAATGAGGTGCGGGGTTCTCTTTTCTTGATCAGCCCGTATTCGATTGGAAACTTGATCAAGATGCTCAGGGGACAAAGGAGTTGCAGGATATTAGCCACCGCCACCAACGCACCACAACGGATAATATCGCGATCGGTGTATTGAGGTGCCTTGCCTGCCCAGCGCATCCGTTGACGGAAGAAAGCACGCCAGATAGTCACAGGGCGCACGATAGCGGTATATTCGGCCTCGTCCAAAACGGAGATCTTCAGACCTCGGCGTTTCACAGCCTCCAGCAGAAACATATCGTCGCCGGAAGGAATCTCCGGATGCAGTTCAGACTCGCAAGTCAACCATGTCTCGCGGCGGACGATAAGGTTCGCTCCGGAACACATCACTGCTTTGCCGGCTTTGGCCGTACGCATGGTCAGTTCCTGTATCGCTGCATATTCGGCTATCTGAAGTTTCTCCAAGAGCGAAGGATGCTCAGAGAGGCTCTCCATCCTTAGAGGAAGAATAATCAGATCTGCCTTTGAACCTTGTATTTTGTCACTTTGTACATGCACTGCCTTCGGCAGGATGACATCATCGTCGTGTAACCACACATATTCGGATGAAGCCGCATGAATGAGTTTGGAGAGCGCGAATTTCTTTCCCTTACCTTCATCATTCACTCCCTTAATCGGCGTAATATGTTGCGGCATAAAATTCGGATAACTCTTGGCGATACATGTCTGCTCTTCGATAGAGACCGGGAAATCGGCACACATCAATGCCATTGCCACGCGATGGTCGTTGCGCACCTCATGCAGCCGAACTGCATCTATACGATCCGACTCCTTGTAACGAAGGCGTTCGGTACCGATGGCTTGAAGCGTTATTCCGAGGCGCTCGCAAGTATAAGCAATAGCAGGATAGAGATCAGGGGTGTTGACAAAGTCAATGACTACTGCGTTGTTAGAACGCTGCGCTGTTTGACCGTTACCCTGCAGGATCGGCTTCGCTTGTAAGATGGCCCCTTCGGATGTGAAGGAGGTCTGAACGCCGAAATGCTCCGCATAGATCTCTGCTACTATGCGATCGCCTTGCAAACTCTCATTCCTTAGACCTTCCAATAGCAGTTCCCCGCCATGAATAGCAACATACTCGTACCAGAACGCCGCAGCACTCCAATCTGCTTCGTAATTCGTAATCCGTAATTCGTAATTTTCCTTCACCTTCCGGCTCATCGTGATATATGGCGATTCGTCGGGTTCAACAGGAATCTCTTCGCCGTGAAGGATGAGAGCCGAAGTGGTTTGCGAAGTGGGTTTGCCGTCACGCTCCATGAGTCGCGGGTCACCGGTAAGAGTAATCGGTTCGCCGGGATAACATTTGGCTATATGGACCTGTAGAAATCGTAACGCTGTACCGCAGTTCTTAAGATGAAGAGTGAGCGGTTCGCCTTTCTTATGCTCGCGCAGCCGCTCCAATGCATCATGGAGAACAATCACATCATCGGGCATATCCGAAGAGACCCTCATCAGAGGGTCCCCATGGATAGCTTGTAATAGCAAGATGCGATTAGCTATGCTCTTAGATATCGGTAGTTTAATTGACATCCGGTAGCGGACTGTAGTCACGGCTGTAGCGCAGGTGTTGCTCGATATAACCTTCG
>JAGCFY010000040.1 GCA_017649845.1 Paludibacteraceae bacterium | reverse complement strand
GCAGCAGATGCCATACTGGACGCTGCAGGCTTCCGGCAACGGGCTTGGCCTCGCGCTGAATTTCTAACCTACTCGATTGGGACGATAAGATAAAAAACAGAATATTATGAGAAAACTATTTATTCTTTTGGCAGCGGCGGTGATGGCTGCGGGATGTAATCAGAACCCGCCTACTGATGGCGGGACAGGTACAGTGACCCCGGTGGATGATCCTACCGAGCCGATTGAACCCGGTGATAATATGCGTATTACTTACGTGCGGAATGACTCGCTGGCTTATACTTTTACCGGTTCTAATTTCCCCATTTTCGCCACCAGTACGACTATACAATGGGATATCATCGATCCGGGGCTGGCAGAACCGTATCAAGTCAGAAAGATGCAATATGAGTCTCTTAATTATATTTTTCATGCGCCTGGAAAAGCTCGTATCACGTTGTCTACTTTGAGAATGGAAACAGGTACGGGTACGGAGTTGTATGTCCCGGATAAATCCACTTCGATAACCGTAGATGTGTATTAGTGGAGCAGAAGGCAAGTACTCGAAGGAGCCGTTTACGTCAAAAAAGTGTGCAGAATCACAAAAAAATGACGTAAAATCGCATTTTCATTGGAATAAATCTTGCACATTTGAGAAAAAGCGCATTCCGGCGGGAGTGCGTTTCTTTTTGCAGGTAACCAAAAACTCGCGCAGCGCATGTGGTAAGCCTAGCGAATTACACTCTGACGAGTTAACGAGTGCTCGCTCCGCCGCGCAACTAGTAAAGAACTTTCCTGTTGCTCGCCAGAGCAACCCCTCACCTCCAGAGGAGGTAAACTTCGCCGAAGGCTTCATACACATGCTATGCGCTCACAAAAACGCGTTGCATCCTGCAACTTACAAAATGTGAAAAACGGAAAAGCGTCCTGGATGGGGCGCTTTTTTGTGCTCAAAACGTCTTATCTCGCTTCGCTCGAACGATTAATTTGGAATTTATCGGAATAAAACTTCCAAAATCTTCGGAGTGGAATTATCAAAAATTTCGGAGTAAAATCACAAAAATCTTCGGAATTATTTGCATATATCAAAAAATTGTTGTACCTTTGCAGCGATTTTTAAACGAACACGTATGGAATACCTCGAACGAATTGATGACGAGTTGCTCAAACGCAAGTTACGTAGTAGCGCGGCTGTGCTGATTGAAGGACCGAAATGGTGCGGAAAAACCTCAACTGGTGCGCAGTTGGCTAAGAGTAGCATTTATATCCAAAACCCGGACCAACGCGCTATGTATCGCAAGATGGCTGATACACAACCTTCGCTGTTACTGGAAGGCGAAACACCGCGCCTGATCGACGAATGGCAGACGATTCCGGTCTTATGGGATGCAGTACGATTTGCAGCTGACCAACGGCAGCAGATGAATCAGTTCATATTAACAGGTTCCGCTACGCCCTTGGATGAAGAAGAGAATGAAGAGATGGAGCATACCGGTACGGGACGAATTGCTCGCCTGCGTATGCGCCCGATGAGTCTTTGGGAGTCGAAGGAGTCACGAGGACAAGTGTCTCTCAAAGCACTCTTCGATGGTACGCAACAGATGGGTCTGTTTGAAAGTCCGCTCACCATCAAGGATATCGCCTACGTCATGTGCCGAGGCGGTTGGCCGGGCGCGTTGGCATTGGACAAAGAGGACGCGCTGGAAGTGGCGGTTAACTTAGTGGACGAACTGGTGAACACGGATGTCAATCGCGTAGATGGCTCCGCAAAGGATCCTGACCGAGTGCGTGCGGTGTTACGCAGTTATGCACGGAATATATCCACCATGACAGCAGCTACTACCATCATGGCAGATGTGCGAGCGAACGATATCTCAATCACCGACAAGACGCTTACCAATTACTTGAGAGCATTGCGTCGCCTGTTTATCATCGAAGATGCCAAGGCATGGCAACCGTCGTTACGCAGTAAGACCGGCATCCGTACGTCCCACAAACGCCATTTTGTAGATACTAGTCTGGCAACGGCAGTCTTAGAACTGAATCCGACAAGCGTATTAGAGGACTTTAACCTGTTCGGATTCTTGTTCGAGGACTTCTGCTTGCGTGACGTGCGTGTCTATACGGAGGCACTACGCGGAACGGTCTATCACTATCACGACAACTCTGATTTGGAGTCTGACTTGATCATCCGTTTGCACGATGGTCGTTGGGCGGCGGTGGAAGTTAAGACCGGGAGCAAAGAGATTGAAGATGCCGCAAAAAACTTGACCGAATTAGCAAAACAAGTGGATACCTCCAAGATCGGTCAACCGGCATTTTTAATGGTCTTAACCGGTGGTCAATATGCCTATCGCCGTGATGATGGTGTGTATATTGTACCGATCGGCTGCTTAAAGCCGTAAAAATCCACATTCACACTTTCACACATTATTGTGTGTTTACATGCTGATGTAATCAGCCATGGCTATCAGATTCAATATAAAAAAGTATGAGCAGGTAAAAGCTGAAGGGGTAAGGAAGGAAAAAGAGCGTCCCGGAAACGGGGCGCTTTTTTTGTGCGGCAAGTGTTTGAGAAAAAGTACTGAATTTATGGATTGTATTCCAAAAAATAATATAAATTTTCGGATTATATTCCAAAAAATTTGCACAATTCAAAAAAAAGCATTAAATTTGCAGCGGATTTTTATGAAATATCGGGAGTAGAACTTCGGATTTTAACGAAATATCGGTAGTTGCACTTCGGATTTTCAAAACAAACAAATAAGCCATGATTAGTCGTATTTATCAGTTAAACAATGAGTTAGACGGTAGCGTGTTCCTGTTTGGCGCACGACAAACAGGTAAAAGTACGTTCCTTGAGGCGCAGTTTCCTGAATCGACGTATATAGATCTGTTGGATGCTAAGTTGCGTCGTCGTTTTAAATCAAAGCCGGAATTACTGTTTGAGATGCTGCAAGATAAGCCGGAAGGCAGTATTGTGGTGATAGATGAGATACCATTAGTGCCGGAGTTATTGAATGAGGTGCATCGCCTTATCCAGAAGAAAGGATTGAGGTTTGTGTTATGCGGCAGTAGTGCACGCAAGCTCAAACGAAAGGGGCATAATACCTTAGGCGGGAGAGCTCTTCCATGTTATTTCTATCCTTTCGTCAGCGCGGAGATAGCGGACTTGGACTTGGACAAGGCCTTACTGTATGGTATGTTGCCGCCTCATTATTTGGCAAAGAAACCGGAACGACTTTTGGACGGATATATTGATATCTATTTGCGCGAGGAGATTAAAGAAGAATCGCTCGTGCGTAACTTGGACGCCTTTGAACGCTTTATGGAGGTGGCTGCTACCTGCGACGGCGATATCGTGAACTACGAGAAAATAGCCAATGACTGTCAGGTCTCAGCCAAGACCGTGAAGGAATACTTCTCTATCCTGGCAGATACGCTCATCGGCTATACTATTCCGGCTTACACGAAGGTTGTCAAACGTAAAGTGGTACAAGCACCGAAGTTCTATTATTTTGATGTGGGTGTCTATAACCATCTGCTGAACCGCATCTCTCTGGCTCCGGGTACATCGGAGTACGGGCATTGTTTTGAGCATTTTGTGATTCAGGAGTTAGTGGCATATCTCGGCTACACGCATAGCCCCAAGAAACTGAGCTATTGGCACACCTATAACGGCAAAGAAGTGGATGCTGTTATCGGAGATGCAGAGATTGGAATAGAGATCAAATCAACGGAAGAGGTTCAGAGTAAACATCTCAGCAATTTCAAGGAGTATAGTGAAGAGTACCCAAGCAGCCGCTGTATAGTGGTATCACGCGACCCCATTACACGGCGTGTAGGAAATGTAGAAGTGATCTACATCTTCGACTTCTTACGAATGCTTTGGAATGGCAAATTATTTTAAATGAGGTACAAGCAATACATATATGCCGTTATTGGCTTTATGGCAGTGGTGCTGTGGGCGTGTGCTACGAACTTTATGCCGGATCCGGAGGGCAACTTCCGCTACCAGTTACCCTGCGGCGAAGAGCGGGAAGCCGCGATCCTGAGACGGATACGCGAGGTAGCGATGTGGCGGTAAGAGACCCCGGAAACGGGCGAAAACATTTTTGGTAATCAAAAACGAAGCGACTGCGTCGCAATGATGCAGCGGTTGCTGCTAGCAATACTAAACTATTTTGCGTCACAGCAATAAACATAAAAAAAATTTATTATTTTTACCAAATTCTTGCGTATTTCAAAAATTTGTAGTACCTTTGCACCGTAAAATGCAATATTGCGCAACCTTAAAAACAATTGAAACAATGAAAAAGATTCTTTTGATGGCCATGGTAGCATTTGCATTCATGGCTTGTAACGGTAACGGTGCAGACGCGCCCAGTAAAGATCAGAAAGCAATAGATGCCGCAACAGTACAGGCTCCATCGCTCATCGGTCAAGCGCCGGAAGCGGTAGATAAAGCTCTGGTGAAAGCCGGTTTCACGCAAGCGGATGTCGAATTTGCCAAAGTGGCCAAACGTCATTTGCCAGCCCGCGCTCCACAGATGCAGAATGCTGAGGAACCGGTTGAGGTAGTATATCTCTACAACATCACGGAAGATATTATGGAGAACGAGGATCAAAGTAAAAGTATCGCTTATGTCAACAGCGTTCTCGCAAAAGGCGATTGCATCGTGATAGCTATGGCCATGTATTTAGAAGATAAGCTGGCCGGGATAGCATGCGACGTGATGGTTCCGATGAAGGACAGCTGCAGCCTCATCTATACCACCGTTAGCGACGGACTATTCAAGCAAATGCCGAAGATAGACAATGTCTATGCTACGTGGCAGGGTCAGGTAGGAAAAGAAATGTACACGGATCATGCGGCATTCGTAGCCGCTCTCGCAGCAGCTAAGGCGGTTGAGGCGAATGAGATGGGATCGTACATGGAAAAGGGATATGGTTATTACGGTCATTGGGATTATCCTGACGAAGCGGAAATAGCTGCACGGCAAGCGAAGAATGAGGGTATTTTCGCTGATTGCTCCATGTTTGTCATCGACTTAGCGCATATGGATCTGATGGGATTCTAAGCTGCGGTAATTGGGTTAAAAAAAGGCGTCCTGATGGGCGCTTTTTTTGTGCTCGCGGTTGGATTTGGAAGAGGAAAATAAACATAGATAAACCCTGCCGCCATGATAGCACTCGGCTTAGCCGCTATGTCTATTGGCCTACGCGGCCTCGAGCGTAATCCTCTTAATCGCGTATTCATGCAAGCATGATACGCCGCTTAACAGTCTTATGCTCCCGTCCGGCTGAAAGCCGTACTAACAGCCTTTGCTATCCTTGCGCCAGCCATAAACACAAATAAAATTATTTTATTATTTCCAAGCTTAGACTGATTTTTTTGCTCAAATCGTCTTATACAAGCATAGCCGCTACTATCTGTTTTAAACAGATAAAATTGCATTTTATTTGGCAAAAAATGCCCGAACGCTTGCGTATGTGCAATTTTTGTTGTACTTTTGTAGCGGAATTTGAAAGTAATCACTAAAATCTTATAGTTATGAGACGGATTAAAGTACTTTTGATGCTGCTTGCCATCGTGGCAGGTGGTTCTTTTGCGTATGGACAGACGGGTCCGGAAGACACGTATTATAAGTTTGACCATGCGTACGCGGTAGGAGATGCTGTCGCTCCGTACGTAGGTAACGGAGAGGATTTGATAGTACAGAAGGCTGTTGTCGAAAGAGCCACCCCTGCGATCTACATGCAGGATACCTATAATTATGGTATCTCGGAATCAACAACCAGTGCGAATCCGCATTATATGTTGACGTTCCATGTAGAAGCGAGTACAGAAAACCCCGCACACGTATTGCTATTCGGAAATGCCTATTTCAACTCATCTACACCCAAAGATCAAAAATGGGCCATCTATAGCGCTCCTTGCAATCCTTCCATACCATCGAAAAACCTGGTAGTGGAGAAAATTAATCCGGAGAACCCCAGCCCTTCTTGCTACGAATTCGTACTGACAGCAGCAGGTGATTTTCATTTATATTGGTTCGAGAATTTTACTGGGGATCAGAAAGCTGAGATATACGGATTGCGAGTTATATACGAAAATAATGCACTTTACCAAAGTATCCGCCATTCCTTGGCCATCGAGATGAGTCCCTCTACTACCACTGCGGATGAACTTACCACCTCTTTCTTCCGTTTGATCAATGCTACTTTTGATAATACCAACGGACTTAATGCGCAAGGCAGAGGTATCTATTTCACTCCCTACGCAAAGGGTACGATAGAGCTGGAAATAACAAGTGATATTCCTTCCAACTCTGTACATCTATACATGGACACTGTTGTTACAACACAATCAGCAGGACGTTATACCATCTACTCTCCTACTAATCTTCAGATTGACGGAACACTGACACTGAACCACACGATCACACGCAAGGTGTACAAAGGAGGCGAATACCGTATTTCATGTGACGTTAATAGTACGGATAATTGTTATATCCGCACGATCCGTTTCATCCCGGATTATTATACGGTGACGCTGAATCCGAACGGAGGAACGGTAGATCCGACGGAACTGTATTATGTCCCGGGTATCAGCAACCCGATAACGGCCTTCCCTGCTCCGACGAAAGAGGGTCTGGACTTCGACGGGTGGTATAGCGAAGGAGAAGGAGATGAGCCTAGTTTCCCGCTCACGCCTACGGCAGACATCACTTATAATGCCGATTGGAGCATGACTTTCACGCTGATGTCTGATGGTAATATCGTTCATCAAGAGTCCTATATTCCTATTGATGAGACCCGTACACCCGATTCACAGAGTTGCGATGCCAATGGCCGTATGTTTGACTACTGGACAGCCGATCAGGACGTACAGATAGGCGGAGCGTTAGTAACAGCCGGAACTCCTATTCCGGACCAAACGGACGTTCTGATGCTACGTAATACGATTTTCACCGCACATTGGTCCAATCCACATGGTCAATGCGGAGATAACTTAACATGGGAGTATGATCCGAGTACTACGACGCTGACGATCGAAGGAACGGGTGATATGACTGATTTTGGAAATCTGGGAAGTGCTCCCTGGAACTCCTATAGTGCCAATATCACGTCGATCAGTCTGCCGGAAGGATTGACTCACATCGGTAACAATGCATTCTATGGATGTAACAATAAGTCTCTGACGTCTATCACGATCCCGAGCACCGTGACGAGCATAGGAAACTATGCTTTCCATCATTGCAGCAGATTGAAGACTGTGAATATTCCGGACGGCGTGACGAGTATCGGAAACAGTGCTTTCGCTAACGCAGCCATAACATCTGTCGCTATCCCGGCGAGTGTGACGAGCATAGGTACTAATCCGTTCACTGCTGCAGACCTAGCATCCATCACTGTGGATCCAAACAATCCTAACTATGACAGCCGCGGTGGTTGCAATGCGATTATAGAAAAAGCAACCAACACACTGATTTCCGGTTGTATGAAGACGGTTATTCCGGACGGTGTAGTGGCCATCGGTACATGTGCTTTTGAAAATGCCTCAGGATTGGAGTACCTCTCTATCCCGGCAAGTGTGGCGAGCTTCGGTGACTATGCCTTTAACAAATGTACGGATCTATATATGATGTTCATACTAAGGAAAAGTCCGGCAGTAACTCTTGGGACGAATGTTTTTGGCACGCAAGGCGTCAGCATGCATCTACCTACAATAATTTCCGTGCATGAAGAGGCATACGATGCGTATTGGAACAGCTGGACAAGCAAGTATCCGGACTATGTACTATATGAGGCTCTTAAAGGTAATCTTTGCGGTCCAACGCTGGCATGGCGTTTCAATAGTTCGAACACACTTCTTATCTATGGTTATGGCGGTGCGATGTTTGATTATGCGAGTTCCGATGACGTACCATGGCTCGGTGATAGAGCAGACATCAAAAAGATTGAGTTTTATTTACTATCTGGCAATATCACTCACATTGGCAACTATGCGTTCTATGAATGTAACAATGCCGCGCTGACATCTATCACTATCCCGAACAGTGTGACTACCATCGGAGGCTCTGCTTTCCGAGATTGTTCCAGTCTGACGTCTATCACGATCCCGAGCACCGTGACTACCATCGGAGGCTCTGCTTTCAAAAATTGTACCAGTTTGACGTCTATCACGATCCCGAGTGGTGTTACCGTCATTGGAAGCTATGCATTCGATGAGTGCTCCAATCTGGCATCCGCCAACATTCCTGACGGAGTGACGCTGATCGATGCCGGAATATTCAATGGCTGCAGCAGTTTGGATGCTATCACTATCCCGAGCGGCGTAACTGAAATCAAGCAATATGCTTTCCATAACACAGCTTTGACGACTATCGATATTCCTATCGGCGTGACCTCCATTGGATATTATGCTTTCCTAGATTGTACCCATTTGGCGGATGTAACGGTTCATTGGGACAGCCCTATCAGTCCTGCCTCAACCGCCTTCGACGGCGTTACTACTTCCAACGTCAACCTCCATGTGCCATACGGGACAAAGAGCGCGTATAAGGCAGCTGCTGTATGGAAAGACTTCAATATCGTTGATCCGTATTCGGGTCAATGCGGCGATAACTTAACATGGGAGTATGATCCGGCTACGCATACCCTGACGATAAGCGGTACGGGAGAGATGAGTTTCAGCTCACAGCCATGGACAGCATACACAATGGAGATAGAAAAGGTTGTGGTCGAAAGCGGCGTGACAAGCATCGGAAGCAATGCTTTCTCAGGATGCACCAGTTTGACGAGCGTTACGTTGCCGGATGGTTTGACGAAGATTAGGCAGACTGCTTTCCGGTATTGCTCCAGTCTGGCTTCTATCACTATTCCGAATAGCGTGACCGACATTGGAGTAGATGCTTTCCGTGGTTGCTCCGCTCTAACCGACATATATGTATCATGGTCTTACTCCCAAGTCCCCCACCCGACAAATGTCTTCACAGACCTAACAACGAGCGACATCAGGTTGCATTTCATATCAGTGGGTCTTAATGATTATGACGCGTATAACACCACTCCGTGGAGCGATATGCTATTCATTCCTCACGGCACCTGCGGCGCTAATCTGACATGGGAACTGGAGAACAATACCCTGACGATAACAGGTTCGGGCGCGATGGAGGATTATGCTAATCAGATCAATGCACCATGGATCCATTTCATCAACAAGAGTATGTGTTCAAGGAATTATATCGGCTCCATTGTTCTGCCGAACGAGGTAACGAGTATCGGGAATAATGCTTTCCGCGAGTGCGGCAATTTGACGGATATATATGTATCTTGGGAAACGGGAGTTCCTACTCCGGGAACCGATGCCTTCTTATATTTTGCGACAGGTGCTGAACTGCATGTACCGTGCGGGACGAAGAGCCAGTATGAAGCAGTGGCCGCATGGAGCAGTTTCACGATCGACGATCCGTGTGCGGGTAACTATCCTGTCACGGCGAACGGAGATCCGGACAATGCAGGCATATACTACAGCACGTTCTATTACAGTACGGCGAAATACCTTGTTCCGGAGAACGTAGAAGCGTATGCGGCTGCGGTAAGCGGAACGGATCTCGTACTGACGAAGATAGCCGATGGCGGACAGACACTTCCTGCTGCTACGGCTGTGATACTCAAATCGACCATAGACAGTTATACGATGGTGCCTTCGGACGATGCAGCTGTTACTATTACGGCAACGAACCATCTGCATGGCGTGGATGCGGATACCGAGATCTCCTCTGTTATCACCAGCGGTTCTTGCTACGTGCTGAGTTACAAGAGCGGTTATGGCGTAGGAT
>JAGCFY010000039.1 GCA_017649845.1 Paludibacteraceae bacterium | reverse complement strand
GCGCCGAGATCCAATACCGCGCACCCGTTCATCAGTACATGATTTCCGTCGCATGTAGCGAACGTGGACAACAGGGCTTCGGGCCGCACGAACGAATGCTCTATCACGCGTCCTGCCTGCGAGAACGATTTGATCATCTGGGTGTCTATCGCTTTGCGTCCGCAAAAAGCCGTGTAATGCGCTTCTACCAGCGCTGCGCGCTGTTCGGCGGAAGGAACCTCATCCTGCTCCACTCCGTCCAGTTTGAAATAACTGGGTACTAATCCCAGTACCGCTACATCGGGATTTCGCAACTCGATCTTCTCCTTGCATTCTCTCTCCATCTCGTCCAGAAGCGCCTGACTGATTTCTTTCTTGCGTGCCTGGTCTCTGCGGGAGTGAACGGCTGCAATCTGCATCGATTGACCTCCTACCGAGATAAACGCCATCGGCAGTTCATCTACACCGATGCGATTGGCGAGCAGTTTCAGGATTTCGGCGATCACATACCCTGCATTGCTGCTCTGGGTAATCACCCCTTGCTCCACACATACATTCCCTTGTTTCTGCGGCCGCTCCTCTACGCCTATGATCTGGAAGAGATCCGGCGCCAACCGCCGTGCTGCCATAGCACGAACGCTGTCGCTGCCTAAATCCAGAGCCACAAGCGGAAGCGAGTCTGCTGTTTGAGTCTTTTTTCTTGCCATAGTTTGTTAATAGTTAACGGTTTAGTATCTTCCTATCACCTGCCCTTTGTATCGCAGGTCTAATTCCTGATAGTGTTTGTCTTTCGTCGCCTCTCCGCTATTAAGCAGGAACAGACGCAGTTTGTTCATTTTCTTCTCAAAATCTTTCAAATTACCCATGACGATCCGTTCGTCGCGCTGTTTCAGATACAGGTAAATCATCTGAACCGATTGCACGTAGATATAATCGATGCGGTCCTGCCAGTATTCGTTCTCCGCTATCCATAACGCGAAATCGGCCAGTTTGCCGCTTGCCAGCTGCACTCCTACCGCACCTCTCGCGATGAGCAACTCGTCTCTCACGCTGCTCCTGGCCTGCATCACTTTCCTGTCGCTGTCAATCAGGAAACTCTCGATGGCCGTCTGTACACGCAGTACCGGTATTCGTTGAGTCAGCCGCACCCTCACCTCGTGCCGGGCTGTCATATAGCATTCTGCGGTTCGAATCATCGGATGCCGGCCTACTGTGCGTTCTATCCGGTGCAGCGACACCTGGTTGACGTTCTTGCCTACGGGATAGATATTCTCGGCTTGCAACATCGCGGTCAGTTCGTTCTCGCTCAGGTACATCCGCTCCGCGCGGTCCTCAAAGATATACGTGATCCCGCGGCATTCGGCCTCAGCGGGTTTGGACAGATATCCCCATACCACCGCTCCGACCAGCATCGCTCCCATCACGAGGATGCCTACGCAACTCCATATGATCCGCCCCGTTCTACCCATTCAATGCTTTCGCTATTTCGGGAACCAGCCGGTCTATATCTCCCGCACCTACGGTGAGCACCACTACGGGCTCCCTGCTCGCTGCTACGCGGCGTTTCAGTTCGGCTACCAACTCACTTTTCTGTACTACCTCCCCGCCTAATATCTCACTTGTCACACCGGGGATCGGTTCCTCTCGGGCAGGATAAATTGGCAGTAAGATACACTCGTCTAATGTAGCCAGTACCTGCTTGAATCCCGCGGCAAAATCGCGCGTACGGGTATAGAGATGCGGCTGGAAAACACCTATTAACTTGCGCTCCGGGTATAACTTACGGATCGAATTGATGGCCGTAGCGATCTCTTCGGGGTGATGAGCGTAGTCATCGATATACGCCACTTTCGGCGTATTGACATGGATGTTAAACCGCCGTAGCACACCCTGATAACTCTTCATCCCGCGATGCAACACTTCCGGCGTAACGCCGTTGAGCCATGCTACCGCCATAGCGGCCGTTGCGTTCTCTATATTCACCCAAACCGGTACACCTAACTCGATATCGGCGATCACGCCTTCGGGCGTATGGAAATCAAAGACGATCTTACCGTTCCCTACCCGAATGGCATCGGCGTAGAAATCCGGCTTGCTGCCGCTAACCGGCGAATGACCGTCAAGCACTCCGTATGTATAACATTTCACTCCCGGCTGCAATCGCGGCTGCAGAGCTATACCGTGCTTCATCACCAATGCACCGGTGATCAGACTCGTATAATGCGCAAACGCATCGCGGTACGCCTCTGCCGTGCCGTAGATATCCAGATGATCCGCATCCACCGCCGTCACCACCGACATATACGGCCGCAGATGATGAAACGAACGGTCGTATTCGTCAGCCTCCACCACGACATACTCACTGCGCTTGTCCAGCAATAAGTTCGTGCCGTAGTTCATACTGATTCCGCCAAGGAAAGCATTCACGCCATTCGCATCGTTTAACAAATGCGCCAGCATCGTGCTGGTTGTCGTCTTACCGTGCGTACCCGCCACACAAAGCGCTTTCTTCTCCCTCGTCACCATCCCCAGCACTTCAGACCGCTTGAGGATAGTATATCCCTGCTCACGCAGATAAGTATAGATCACGCTGTCATCCGGCACTGCAGGAGTACGGACCACCAAGGTGTTCTCGGCGGATAATCCTATACTCTCCAGCTGGTTTTCAGCATCCTGATACGTGATTCGGATCCCCTCTGCCTCTAATTCCTTCGTCAAAGCGGACGGAGTACGGTCGTACCCGCTCACCACATAGCCCCGGTGATGAAAATAGCGCGCCAGGGCACTCATTCCTATGCCGCCTATACCCAGAAAAAAGAAGTTCTTTATCTCGCTATTCAAAATCATTTGTTCACTTTGCACAATTTGGGTGCAAAGGTACAAAAAAAAATGCATATATGCAAGTCTGTACCTCATTTTTTTTATTTTTTAAACCTACCCTTGTCGGAATTTACAACTGCATATAGCAAAATACACTTTATTTTAACAAAATGCGCACACGCGCTTGCGTATTCGAAAAAAAAATTGTAACTTTGCAGCCGCATTTTGTGTAAACACAAACATCAATAAATATTAACTAACCATTTTATGCAAACAATCAAACTGAAACGTGGGTTGGACATTCCTTTTGAGGGACAAGCGGCGGAGACGATCGGTAGCGTTCGTCGGCCGGAGGTCTTTCATATCGTGCCCGACCAGTTCGCCGGCATCACTCCGAAACTGGATGTCAAGGTCGGCGACCGTGTGAAAGCGGGTAGCCCGCTCTTCCACGACAAAGCGTTTGAGAGCTTGTTCTTTACCTCCCCTGTCTCGGGCGAAGTCAAAGAGATCGTGCGCGGTGAGCGACGTAAGATCATGTCCATCGACATCCTTGCGGACGCTACCATCGAGTACGAGCACTTTGGTGAGAGCCAAGAGTCAAGAGCCAAGAGCCAAGACGAGGTGAAAGCATTGCTTCTCAAGAGTGGTTTGTGGGCACTGATGAAGCAACGTCCGTACGACTGCATCGCTCTGCCGAACAAGACCCCTCGCGCTATTTTTATTTCGAGTTTTGACAGTGCGCCTTGTGCTCCGAACTATGAGTTCGTGCTCAAAGGTCAGTTGCCTACTTTGCAGGCAGCTGTCAGTGCACTCGCTAAGCTCGCACCGGTATTCATCGGTATTAAGGGCGGTGCCCGCGCTACCGAATTCCGCGAGTTGAAGGATTGCACCCTCTATGAGGTCTATGGTCCGCATCCCGCAGGCAACGTAGGCGTGCAGCTGAACAACCTCGCGCCGTTGGCTAAGGGTGAGACCGTCTTCACGGTGAACATCCAGGACCTCGCGCTCATCGGTCGGCTCTTCCAGAAGGGTATCGTGGACATGCAGAAGAAAGTGGCTCTCACGGGTCCGCTCGCTTACGGCAAGCAGTACTATAACGTCCTGCCGGGTATGCCGGTTTCCGCTGTGCTGCTCTCGAACGTTCATACCGAGTGCCCCTGTCGCTACATTGCAGGAAACGTATTGAGCGGTAAGCAGATCACGATGGACGACATGATCAGCCTCTATGACAACCAGTTCACCGTCCTCGACGAAGGCTCTGAGAACCATGAGTTCATGGGCTGGATGCTGCCGCGCTTCTCGGCTTTCAATGCCGGAAAGACCGACCCGGCTGGTTTGTTGGACAACTGCGTGACACGCTGGCTCTTCGGTCCGAAACGCTACCAGTGGGACGCACGTCTCAAAGGTGGCCGCCGTGCGATCATCGTCAGCGGCGAGTACGACAAAGTGTTCCCGATGGACATCTACCCCGAGTACCTCATCAAAGCGATGATTGCGTCGAATATTGACCGCATGGAAGCGCTCGGTGCATACGAGGTGGCTCCTGAAGATTTCGCGCTCTGCGAGTATGTGTGCACGTCCAAGATGCCGCTGCAGGCTATCGTGCGCGAAGCGTTGGATTATTTAAGAAAGGAGATTGAGTAATGGAATGGCTTTATAAAAACTGGAAGAAGTTCGGCAAGAACTTCGAGGAAGGCGGCAAACTGAGCTGGCTCAGTTCGTTCTACGACGCTTTCGACACGTTCCTCTTCACCCCTCAGACGACCGCTAAACGCAACGGCACGCATATCCACGACGGTTCGGACAGCAAGCGAACGATGATTCTCGTAGTCATTGCGCTTGTTCCGGCACTGCTCTTCGGTATGTTCAACGTCGGTTATCAGCACTTGCTGGCTACCGGTCAGTTGGCAGCAGGCATGACCGCTGCTCTCTGGTGGAAAGCGTTCGGCTTCGGTCTGCTGGCTGTACTGCCGTTTATCATCGTCAGCTATGCTGTCGGTCTGGGCATCGAGTTCATCGTTGCGCAGATCAAGCATGAGGAGGTAGCAGAAGGATTCCTCGTAACGGGATTCATCATCCCGCTCATCGTGCCTATTAACACCCCGCTGTGGCAGGTGGCTATCGCAGTAGCTTTTGCGGTGATCTTCGCGAAAGAGGTGTTCGGCGGCACAGGTTATAACATCTTCAACGTAGCGCTGATCACGCGTGCGTTCCTGTTCTTCGC
>JAGCFY010000038.1 GCA_017649845.1 Paludibacteraceae bacterium | reverse complement strand
ATACTCCACGTTAGCCGAATCGAGCGCCAGGGTCATGAACTGTTTGGGTTTATCCAGCGGGTTTACGTCCGGCTTCGCCTCCTCGCAGGCGATGAGGAAATAGGCCTCTTTATCGGTAGAGAAAGCGCACTCGATATATCCTGCGGATACCGTCTTGACCTCCATGCGGATGTCCACGTTATCGGTCTGCCACGGCGCCTCGGGGTTACAGGAGCCGAAGCCGAGGATCAGGCACAGCATCAGCGCCACAGTGGCAAAATGAGCGGCTATGCCGCGATAGGCCTTATTCATACTCCCTCCTTTCTTTCTCCTCCTGATCCAGGAGCGACTGCACGGAATAGATAAACCGCAGGCAAGTCATCACATGGGTGCCGTAATGGCCGAAATTATAGCTGATATTAGCCGTCTTCCATCTGGACTTGGCGTTCGCCGCGTTGGTGTACGGCACGGTCTCGTCATCCATGGAGTGCATCATATATACCGCCGCCTCGGGGACCCAGTCATAAGAGATGATGGAGTTGATGGTCATGGCTTTGTACAGCTCTGCCACCTTGTCGGATTTCTGGTCCATAGCCTCGTCCGTCAGCAGTTTGTGCGTCACCTTGGTGCCGATCATTTTGTTGATCTGGGCGGACGTGAAACGCTTGCTGTTGATCCATTCGTCCATCTTATCGCAAAGCCAGGACTGCATCATGTCCGACATCTCCATCTGCAGTTTGTTACCCTTGATCATGCCCTGCAGCACTAGGGGCACGGCTACCGGGTAGCTGGCGGTGTCGGTCGTCACAAAGCGCTCGTAGGTAGCCTTGACGTCATACGGACCGCCTCCGGCGAAAACGCGGTGAAGCGGGATATAATCGTCCATGTCCGTATAGCAATACTCGGTCTCGATCAGGTGCTGCACCGCCATGGTCGTTGCGCCGCCCTGGCTGTAACCCATCAGGATCAGCTCTCTCTCCTCCGGCGCCATACCGATCACGTCCAGCCAAGGACGTACCGCCAGATACATATCTACCACGTTGCGCGCCGTCAGATCCATGACCAGATAAGGATGCACCTCCTGAGCCGTTACACCGTAGCCTATATAATCCGGAATGATCAGACCGTAACCCAGTTTGACGAGAATACCTTCCAGCGAGAAGCAGTTACTCGGCGCTTCTTTATTCGAGCAGACGGTATAATGGCTGACGAGGATCAGTCGTTTGGGCCTCTGCCCCTTCGGGAGAATGACCTTGCCGGAGAGGGTGATAGGATTCCAATCGCCGTCATAGCTGGGGTAGGTACCTACTATCTCGATCACCTGGTCCTGATTGCCGTACTTGAGCAGCTCCTGCAGGATGCCTGCGCCGGTGACGCTGCTGGTCCTGCGAGGACCGTTATGCGCCTCCGTCTCCGGCTCTTCCGTCTCCTCCTGCCATTCGTTGACAGGCGTGCCGTCCGGCAGATAACAGTTAGACGGCAGACCTTCACTCAGGTCCGTCTCGTGCTGCCCGATTACTTGGAATTTCAAGCCTTTCGCTCCTTCTATATCCGAGAAATCCACAAACGTATCGTCGTGGAACTGACAAGCCGTGAGCGCTACAGCTAACAGGAATACTATGTGTCTAAAACCTTGCACCTAATCCTACATTAATAATTCGTGAAGAAGCCATATAGATGGTGTTGGCATCCCGGAGCGCATACATGCCTCCGAAATCCACCGTCCAAAACCAGTTTTTGTAATTGGCACTAACCCCGAAAACCGTTATGTTCGCCGCCATACCTATCTCCGTATGCTGGCCTTTGGCGTTGGTCTCGGTGCCGCCGTTGATATCCATACCCAAGCCTATACCCGAATAGAGGTTTACGTTCGGGTGATGCAGATAGGTGAAACGGATAGTAGGCATGATCACTACGTTATAGAAATAATGCGCTTTGCTGCGGCTTAACTCCGCACCTTTGCCGTTGCGGGTGACATCATCCCAACCCACTTCGCTTACGTCCACCATGCCGCCGAGAGAGAACCAATATTTAAATCTATACTGATACTCCGCCCAGAGGTGCTGGTGGTGGCGGTAGTTCTCATGATAGGTCTGAGACCATGCCTCCGGCATCGTAGTCGTAATGCTCGTCGGGTTATGCCACATCAGGCTCTCAAAGAGCTGGTCGCCCCAACCGACACGGATCTCGTTGCGCCAAGTGAGATAGTCCCATTTGGTCTCTGCTACAGCGGAAGAAACGCACACGAAGAGCAGGTAAAATATGTATAGAAATTTTTTCTTAGCCATAAAGGCGCGATTAATTTCATATTTCACGCTGCAAAAGTAGTAAAAAATTTGCATATATGCAAAAAAAAATGTAATTTTGCAGCAAAATTGTAACAAATATGGATAAACAGGAACTTCGCAAGCTTATTGCTATTTGGTTTGAAGAGGATATCCGCGACGGTGATCATACCTCGCTCAGTTGTATTCCGCCTACCCAGATGGGTTGTCAGCAGCTTATTATCAAGGATACCGGCGTGTTGGCCGGCGTGGAGGTAGCGAAAGAAATCATTAACTATTTCGATCCGGAGTGCAGGGTAGAGCAGTTCTTGCACGACGGCGATCATGTGAAGCCGGGTGACATCGCATTCAAGGTCTATGGCAAAGAACTGAGTCTCTTGCAGATCGAGCGCACGATGCTCAATATCATGCAGCGGATGTCCGGCGTAGCTACTACCGCGCATAAGTATCAATCTTTGATTGAAGACACCGGATGCCATGTGCTGGATACACGCAAGACCACGCCGGGACTCCGTTATCTGGAGAAAGAGGCTGTGGCGCTGGGTGGCGGCATGAACCATCGTATCGGACTTTTCGACATGATTCTGCTCAAAGACAACCATGTTGATTTCGCAGGAGGTATTACCGCTGCGCTCACGCGGGCACGCGATTATTGTAAGGAGAAGGGCAAAAGCCTGAAGATAGAGATCGAGGTGCGTAATTTCGACGAGATCAACGAAGCTTTAGCAACGAATATACCGGACCGGATCATGCTCGATAATTTCACACCTGCGAAAACCAAAGAGGCGGTAGATATTATCCGTGCATGGGAGAAAAAAGCGGGTCGTCACATGGAGATCGAGTCCTCCGGCGGTATCACGATAGAAACAATCCGTTCGTACGCCGAGCAAGGCGTGGACTTTGTTTCTGTCGGAGCACTCACGCATAGCTACAAGTCTCTGGACATGTCGTTCAAGGCGGTAAAGTAGCGAAATCAGACTAGCGAGACACTAGCGAGAGAGAAGCGAATAGGGGAAGAATAGGGGGCTAGTAGGCTGCATTATTGATTCATCCAAGCCTTAGGATTCAATTTAGTGCCATCAGGTAAAATGGGTTGCTGTAAGACAGTGACCCATTTTGGTCTTCCTACCGAACCGTCCTGCGACTTATATTCATAACTGTACGGGCACGGATTCTCGGGGTTAAAACCTTCTTTATCTTTGACCAATCCTGTGCTCCAGCCAGTTAGATTCAGCAAGTTGAAATCCCAAGTAGTGTAGGCCCATACAGTCTCGCCCCACCACCTCCACGGGCGGGCTAAGTATGGTCGGTTAGGCACACGATCAATAATAAAAGGGCCGCTATCCAATTCGTCTTCTGTCGCATAGCGGATATGGCATTTATAGAAAAGCATACCGCGTGAAGGTGTATCCGGAGAACCGCTTCGGCCGGCTGCGATATAGCAGTTGTCGTTTTTTTCGTTGGTTACATTCGCCACCAGTGTAGTGTTATCCGCACACAAGGTCATTGCGCCGAAGATGAAATCCACGCTGCCGCCGATGATGCCGCCTTGCCAATAGACGGATGCCCTTGATCGCCGTAGAGCACATCTTGTCGTCCCACAGCGCGGCAGTTCTTGAGATGCGTATTTTTCGCTCCTTCGGTGAACGAGATAGCTGCTGCCCGCTCGCGGTATTTCTTCTTTTGTACCTCTGTAGAACCCACCTCTTTCGGCCGAAGTGGCATCACTTTTTTCGGACGCTCTTTCTCTGTCCAAGGCATGTCGGATTGAGAGATATCTACCAAACTGTCCCCAGCTTCTTTTTCCGATATATAGAGATTAAAAGAGTTCTCGAAGATAATATTCTCTGCCGTGAAATCCGGTGCGGTCACGAGGACCGAAGCATTCCATCTGCGCTCACGGCTTCCGCCGTAGTTGATGCGGTTTCCCATTGAGCGATATTGATAACCATGACCGTAGTACCAGGTGATACGTACGGCATTCGGATCGCAATCCACGCCGTTGTTATGCAAATCAATCGATGGTTTGCGGGCTGCATTTTTCAGCGTCAGACCCGGTACGTCAATCGTCAGTTCCTCCTGATACGTACCCGGTTCAATAAGGATGGTCGTTCGCTCGCCTCGTAGGGCATAAACCGCCCGTGCGGAGTCTAACGCAGTATTAATGGATTCGCCGGCATGGACATGCAGCACAAGTGATAAAATAAAAGCTAACATTCGTCAACGGTCATTTGGCAGGTTTTACAATCGAAATGGAGCGCCAACACTTTACCCGTACGCAGACGCAGGAAGCGCGGCTCCTTATCTTTGGGATAAGGATTAACCTTGCGGCAATGCCCGAGTTCAAACAACAGGCAGTATTTGCAAGTCATCAGATGTTCGTAACTTGACGTCTCCATTCGTTCAAAATACTTATCGGTATAAAATACGGTTCACTCTCTATTTTCACTTCCCGCGCGATATAGGGTGTATCGCCCAGTTTGGAGAGTTGCGTACGAATCGTATCTATCGCTTT
>JAGCFY010000037.1 GCA_017649845.1 Paludibacteraceae bacterium | reverse complement strand
GCGAATTTCTCCATGAGCCGTACCCAGATCGGTGCATCGGATTTCTCGGTGGAAGGCAAGTACTCGCTGGCGGAAGAGGACGGAGATATCGAACTGAAATCCTTCTCGCTCGATCGCGATAAAGAAGGTTTTTCTCGCAGCGTTTATCCGCAGGTGAAAGATTGTAACTACGACCTCTATCACTTGATGAAGGACGTCTGGGCAATCAAGCAAAACCAGGACGACAAAGCTTATCGCATCGTAGCGAATACATGGACAGCGCCGGCATGGATGAAGGAGAATAAGAAATACTATGAGCGCGAAAACGGTTTCCACCGTGGCGGTGCGCTGCTGCCCGAGTATTATCAGGTATATGCGGAGTATCTCGCCAAATATGTGGAGGCATGGCGCGCTGAAGGAATAGATATCTGGGCTGTAACGCCGGTTAATGAACCGATGGGAAATGACGGCGGATGGGAGAGTATGGATTTCTGGCCGGCTGCAGAGACGCAGTTTATTGCTGAGAACCTTGGTCCGACATTTGAGAAGCACGGTCTGAGCGACGTAGCTATCTATGGTTTTGACCAGAATATATTCGAGGTGGGACCATATACGGCAGCTATCTACGGCAACGAGAAAGCAAGGAACTATACTACCGGAATGGCGGTGCATTGGTACGGCTCTACGATCGATTGCTTCCCGGCTACGCTGGATTCGATCCATGCGCTCTATCCGGATAAAACAATCCTCCATACCGAGGGATGTATCGATAACCTCGGTTGCGAGCCATGGGACGGCGTGACCGATCCGGTAGGATTCAAAGAGTGCTGCTGGTTTAATAACGATGCGTTCTGGTGGACACCTGTAGCAACCGACTGGGCGTATTCTACCCGCTGGGCCGGTAACACGCATCCCAAATACGCGGGAGTGCATCGCTATGCGCGCTATATCATCGAGGGTATGAATCATTGGCTTACGGGCTTTATCGACTGGAATATCGTGCTGGATTCAATAGGCGGACCGAACCATGTCAATAATTTCGCTGCGGCTCCGGTCATGATAGATTATCAAAACGATATCATCTATTACACGCCGTATTACTATGCGCTCAAGCAATTCAGCCGCTCTATGCGGCCGGGCGACGCAGTATTGCGGGTCGAGAATCCTTATTTGGAACAAGATGAAGATCTGCATGTATGCGCTTCGGTAAACGAGCAAGGCGAATATGCCGTCAATATTCTCAATACCGGCGCTGCGCGTGCTTTACCGCTGCAAATAGGCGACTATACCGCTATTATTGATGTGCCGGCGAATGCAGTAGAAACCATTATTGTGAAATTGTAAGTAATATGAGAAAACTCCTCTTACTGCTGCTCATCCCTCTTCTATGCTCTTGTACCCGCAAGACGGAAGAAGAACGATTTATTGACGATCTGCTCTCCCGCATGACGCTGGAGGAGAAAATAGGTCAGATGAACCAACTTGATCCTTCATGGAATGCCGAAGAGAAAGAAGCGCTTATCCGCGAAGGCAAAGTAGGTTCGATCTTCAATATCGTCGGAGCAAAAGAGGTCAACCGCCTGCAACGAATGGCGGTGGAGGAGACCCGTTTGGGCATTCCTCTGGTCGCGGCACGCGATGTTATCCATGGCTATAAAACGATCTATCCCATTCCCCTTGGTCAGGCGGCTACTTGGAATCCTGACCTCATTGAGCATGCAGCGCAACTCACTGCCCGAGAGGCATACCAGGACGGTATTCGCTGGGCTTTTTCTCCTATGGTGGACGTGGCGCATGACCCGCGTTGGGGTAGAGTAGCGGAAGGTTACGGTGAAGACCCCTTCCTTACATCCGCTTTTGCTGCCGCGACCGTTCGTGGCTACCAGTCCCATAATTCGTTGGTTTTGGATACGGTAACCCCTCTCATGGCTGCCTGTGTTAAGCATTTTGCCGGCTATTCGGCTTCCGAAGGTGGAAGGGATTATAATACTACTTGGATTCCTGAGACCCAACTCCGCGACATCTATATCCCGCCTTTCAAGGCCGCAGTAGATGCCGGAGCCATGAGCCTCATGTGCTCTTTTAACGACCTCAACGGTCTGCCTTCTTCGGCGAACCATCATCTGAATGTGGATATCCTTCGCGATGAATGGGGCTCTGATGCTCTTTTAGTGAGCGACTGGGGTTCCGGTTCTGATCTGGTACCACACGGACTCTGTGCGGATAAGAAAGACGCTGCCTTCCGCTGCATCAATGCCCGCATGGAAATGGATATGCAGGGCAATATTTATACGGACTATTTGGCGGAACTAGTAGCCGAAGGCAAAGTGAAAGAATCCCGGATTGATGAGTGCGTGCGTTCGATCCTGCGCCTCAAATACCGTCTCGGGCTTTTTGATAATCCCTACGTGCCGGAATCCGACTTAGGTCCCATGCATTATATGTATGATGCTATCACTACGGCGGAACAGGTGGCGAAGGAATCGGTTGTCCTGCTCAAAAACGATGGCGTTTTGCCTTTGAGTGAGGAACGATTGAAAAATAAGAATCTGACCGTATTAATCACGGGACCTATGGCAGACCAGAAAAAAGAACAGTTAGGCACTTGGGTCTTTGATGGAGAACCCGAACATTCATTAACGCCTGTATATTCTTTCAAAAACCGCTATAAGCCTTTCCGGTGCATCTACGAATCTGGTCTTTCATACAGCCGTGATAAAAACCCTGACGGCATCAAAAAAGCCGTTGCAGCTGCGAAGAAAGCCGACGTTATCCTGTATTTCTGCGGCGAAGAAGCTATCCTTTCCGGCGAAGCGCGTTGCCGTGCTAATCTTGATTTGCCGGGCGCTCAAGTGGAAATGATGGATGCGCTGGCGGCAACCGGAAAACCTGTGGTAATGATCGTCATGGCAGGTCGTCCACTTACTATCGGCCGTCAGGTAGATCAAGCCGCCGCAGTCCTCTATGCCTTCCATGGCGGCACCATGGCAGGTCCGGCTCTCTTCGATTTACTCACAGGCATCTCTGTCCCATCGGGAAAACTGCCAATGACTTTCCCGAAGATGGTAGGTCAGATCCCGCTTTATTACAACCGTCATAACACCGGCCGTCCGTCTTACGATCCGCCGATGCTCATTGACTCCATTCCTATCGGCTGTCCCCAGTTCTCCATCGGCCAGTCCTCCTATTGGCTCGAGACACCCACCGAACCGCTCTTTCCTTTCGGTTTCGGACTCAGTTATACAACTTTTGAGTACGGCGAGACAAATGTCCAAATGGAAAGTGACCAGACGGTAAATAAATGGACGGTTTCTTGCGCCATCACCAATACCGGCCGGTATGATGCTTGGGAGACGCCGCAATTATATACCCGGCAGTTATCCGGCGACCTGGTACGTCCGTTATGCGAGTTAAAAGGATTCCGGAAAATTTTCATCCCTGCCGGAGAAACAAAAAACGTTACCTTCACACTTCATCAGGAAGATTTGGGCTACTGGCATGAAAGCCATGACGGACTCACGAGTTCAGTCTGGTACGGAGTAGATGAGGGGGAGGAAATCCTATTCGAGATATTGCCATATTCCAAGCCTCTGTACGCAAAATAGATACTCTCTCAGCGAAAAAAGAATATAAAATATACTTTTTTTATCGAAAAATTTGCATATTTCAACAAAAAGTGTTAATTTTGTGTCCTGAAATGGTAAAAAAAGTATCGCATGGTTGCAGGGAGGATGGTAAATTACAGTCTTCGTAGACTCTACTACGACTATAGTTCGGAGTTTTTATTCGTTGTAATATTGACTACTCTTGCGGTGGTCAGTTTTTATTTCTCGCGCTATATCCCTTTAGATATATTCGAGGATATTATCAGTCCGCTGCAGATGGCATGTATCATCACGGTTTGTCTCTTCGGCGGATGGACGATGCTTCGTCATAGCGAAGGGATGCGTCTCCGTAAGCTATGGGCAGTTACGCTCTTTATTTGGGCTTTTGGCGAAATAGGCTTATTTACATTATCTATTCTCTACGACATCCCTATCACGAAAGCAGGAGTAACCGCGCTGGACGGCAATGCGATGGTGATTGGTAACGGGTTTGCATGGCTGCTGTATCTGTATCCTACCGCGGCGCTTCGTCCCCGTTGGTTAACGGTCTGGCGTGCCTTGTTGTTTTACTTGCCGCTTCCGGTAATAGGTGCGGTGGCGTATTTCTTCTCGATAGATCTACGGTGGTTGCTGGCTCTGTATCCGATGTGTATCGTCATACTGCTGATCTCGCATATCCGCGCCTACCATAGATGGTGCGAGGAGAACTTCTCTTCGATGGAGCATATTGATGCTCGGTGGATCGTGCGCTATCTGCTGATGCTGATGATCGTTGGTGCATCCTACTACTACATCTGTGTGTCGCATGCGCCTTCCCGCGTGTTCACCCAGCAATGGCTGTTGCTCTTCATGCTGGCTTATAGTACGGAGCAAATTCTTTTCAGGCGTGATCCGTGGGAGAATATAGGGGTAAATGAGGAGGAAATAGCTGTTACCGAAGAAGAAAAGGCCGCTGAAGAGGAGAGTAAGGCTATTGAAGAAAACAAAGAGCAGACAGAAGCAAACCGCGCTATTTTGGAGGCATGGATGGCGAGCGACAAACCGT
>JAGCFY010000036.1 GCA_017649845.1 Paludibacteraceae bacterium | reverse complement strand
TTGTTTGTTTTGTTACAAAGGATTACATTTATATATAGACATAAAAAGCGGTAACCCGCTTAGTAGGATTACCGCTTAAAATAGAGTTTTAGGTATATATCGCTTAGTATAGGAAGCCCAATAGCCAGAGAGGTAATTTGTTGCCGTACGGGTATTCCATGTCATCCGCGAGGATGTAGGAATCCGGTATATCGGCAATCTGGGTATAGTCCTTGTCTGCACCTCCTACTTCGATAGTATATTTGCCATCAATTAGGAAATCGCCTTTTGTCTTGCCATATTCCACCAAGTGGGATTGCGCCAGTTGGTTTACGGCAAAAGTCTCGCGTACGGTTCCTATATTAACCGATTGAGATGCCATAGCGTACAACATATTACTGTTATCCATCAGTATCTTGTCCGGTTTCTGCATCTTCTTGGCATTGTAATAGTCGGAATAGAGCAGATGCAAAATATCTGCTTTCTCCAGATAATTGAGGTACTCCAAAATCGTATTCCGCTGTAGTGCACTCTGAACAGACAGACGTTTGATATCTACATCATACGGAACAGAGACAGACAGGATATTGACAAGCGCTTTGATTTTACGGGTGTTGGCTACATCTACCCTGCATATGCGCGGCAACTCATCATCGATGATATAACTGACTGTATTCTCAATAGTTGAGTAATAGTCCACGGTGTCCTTGAGTTGCAGGTAATAGGGGTAATAACCATATTGCAGATATTCCCGGAAGAACTGCAGCGGTCTGCATTTTCCGTTTACCTCATTGGCTAATGTCCAAGGGTCAGCGAGCAATTGTTCTAAGGTATATTTAGGAAAATCAATCCCCTTGAAGAAATAGAGAAACTCGCGAAAACTCAAACCCTGAATATCATGATTGACACACCTTCTGCTCAAATCAGCATCCCCCTGCTGTAGGCTCAACAGTGAACTTCCGCTGATGACAATCCGCATGTCCGACTCATAGAGATCGTAAATTTCCTTTATCTCACGGCTCCAATTGGGATATTTGTGTATCTCGTCCAAAAACAGATGCTTGCCTCCGACCTTGTAAAACTGTTCCGCCAAATCCAGCAACGAATGGGATGCAAAATAGGCTCCATCACAAGAGCAGTACAACACCGACCGATCAGAAATAGCGTAGTGTTGCTTGATAAATTGCCGCATAATGGTGGATTTGCCTACGCCTTTGGGACCACGCAATGCCATCAAGGGCGTATCCCAGTTGATCTCTTTGCTACACTGACGGATGATATTCATCGGGGTCTTCTTGTAGTAACTTACATGTTTGTCAATCAAGTTTTTCATTGCTGTAGGGTTTGTTCGTGATTATTTAATTGAGCAATTTGTTTATATTTGTGCTTTTTGTATTGAGCACAAATTGCAAATATGTGTTTTTTGTATTAAACACAAATTCGCTGCAAAGGTACAACAAATTTTTGATATATGCAAGCGTTTGGAATAAAAACTTGTATTTTACGGTAATCCAATATGTCAAAGATCGATAAAGCTTTATGCTTTTTTTGTAACCATGCAGAGTAATCAGCCCTGCATGGCTTAACAGTTTAACGTCGCCTAAGCGACCATTTTAACTATTTAACGTGCGTAGGCACATTTTAACGTGCGCGTTAGCGCACTTGTGCGCCTTGCGCGTTATAGGTCCTGCCGTTGCGCTCGATGAGAAGGATGCCGTTGCGGAGAACCTTATTGGCTCTTCCCTTCAGGGAGGAGTCGGAGGAAGGCTGCTCTATCCCTTCTGTATTGACATCGTGCACCAAGCGGACACCGAAGAAAGCACGACGACTCCATTCCATTGTTAAATTACGTACATCTTTTTGATACAAAACATATGCTTCAGTATTGGAATATGAATCGCATGTCCAATATGCCATAGTAAGAGTCGCTACCGAAAATATTAGTTCATCCCAATAAGTCTGATACCAGCCATACCCACATACAGGCAAAAATAATGCGCCGGCTGCTTCCATTTTCGCCCATTCAGTGGGATTATATGTGTTAGCTGAAAAATCCTCTGCATCGCTTGCTGTTACGAATGTCAAATCACTTGGCAACTCCCAATTACCCGGCAAATAGATATATCCATCTATTCCGCATACATTGGCCATAGCCATTCTGTCCCAATCGAATAATTTGTCCCATTCTTTCTTGCTAAGAGTTCTCCATTCATTCGGTGTGTTGCCTCCGTTTTCAATAGGATTGCTCCCCCAATCGGTAAAGAATGTATAATCCTCGTTATTAAAACTCAATTTTATTGGATTATCACCTGTTCCCCATGCAAATAAATCTAACCAGCCTGTGTATTCTGGGTTGATAATATTTTCATTCTCTGCAAGAAGAACGGTGTACTGATTAGGAGCGAAGCGCCACTTACCGGTAGATGGCTGGTACTGTAAATTCCCTTGCGCAAATTGCACTTGGTCTCCATTTTCGTTAATGGTGAATCTGCCGGGCAGTGCACCTTCGATGGCACTTACCATCGTCACGCAGCAGAGGGCTGCGATAAAAAGTAAAAATTTTCTCATAATTGTTTGTTGTTTTAATGAGCCTCCGGCTCGGTTAATATATCGTGTTCATATTGTTACAAATGATTATAAAAAATGGTCCCAAAAGAGTTCAGTCTTTTGGGAGCGCATAGAGCAAGGCGACGTGCTATACAATGTATAACAGTCAGTCGCACAAGCCTTAGCTTAATCGAGGATTACCGCTTTTTGTTGGGAAAATTACTTAAAACAACTCGCCATTCCAAAGCATCCGCAAGAAATCGAAGATGTAGATTACCTCTACATTTCCCACACGGCGTGTAATGGGGTCACGTGATACCACCATACAGCGGCTGCCTTGGAATTCTTCGCTATACTCCTTGAAGTTGTTTAGATGTTTGCTCTGTACCTCTTCCGTTGATTTGATCTCTATTCCAATCTCTGCATCTCCGATAACAGCATCCACTTCTTTGCCGTTATATGTGTGCCAATAGCTCAGTTTCCTGGGATTATGCGTGTAGCCGATATATGCTACCAATTCCTGAATCACGAAATGCTCAAAACAATGTCCGTATTCGGAGGTGCCCGGAGCCAAAGATGTCCGGTTCAGCAGATGGTTATAGATACCTACATCAAAATAATAGAACTTAGGAGCCTGTACCACTTTACGTTTGATGACCTTGGTATAAGCCGGAATAGTATATCCGATGAGCGTATCTTCCAGGATAGAGAAGTACTCCTTTACCGTTTTAGCGGATACCTGGCAGTCATTGGCAATTTTTTCGTAGTTCACTATATCGCCGTCGCAGGTAGCCGCAACCTCCATGAAACGCTCGAAGGCATCCAAGTTACGTACCAACGACTCTTCTTTAATCTCCTCGCGCAGATAGACATCAATATATCCGTCTAATAGCCGTTCGGGTCTTTTCGCCAAGTAATGAGGCGGCAACATACCATATAGCAGCGCCTTATCCAAGTCCAAGTCCGCAATCTCCGCACTGACAAAGGGATAGAAATAACAGGGTAAAGCCCGTCCTCCCAAGGTGTTATGCCCCTTGCGTTTGAGTTTGCGCGCACTACTGCCGCACAATACGAACCGTAGTCCTTTCTTCTGGATGAGACGGTGCACCTCGTTCAACAAGTCCGGCACTAAGGGGATTTCGTCAATCACCACAATACTGTTTTCCGGCTTGTCTTGCAACATCTCAAACAGCAGCTCCGGTTTTGCACTGAACCGCCTCCGCAACTTGGCATCCAGCAAGTCGATATAGACCGCGTCCGGGAATTGGTTCTCCAAGAACGTACTTTTGCCTGTTTGACGGGCTCCAAATAGGAATACGCTACCGTCTAACTCATTGTTTAAATGATAGATACGACTTATCATACGGCTGTTTTATTTAATAAAATCCGAAGTTCTACTTCCGATTTTTCTGAAAAATCCGAAGTGCCACTCCCGATATTTCATCAAAATCCGCTGCAAAAGTACAACAAAAGTTTGATATATGCAAGTCTTTTGTCTTTTTTCTTTCGACTTTCGACTCTTTTTTCGGTAATCCAATATGTCAAAGATCTTTTTTTTTGTAACCATGCAGAGTAATCAGCCCCGCATGGCTGAGAAGCTTAGCGCACTTCCGCGCCTTGCGCGTTATAGGTCCTGCCGTTGCGCTCGATGAGGAGCTGACCGTCTTTGATGACCTTTGTGAATTGTGAGTTGTGAATTGTGAATTGCTCTATGCCTTCGGTCCCCGGGATAGATTGGATATTAGTAAACTCTTTCCAAATATTGGCTTCTCCGTAAGCCTTAACAGCAGAAGCGTGTACATAGAGCGGAATGGTCTTGTTCACTTGATTAAACACTCCTACTCCACATGTCGGTGGAGTCATTGCTTCACAAGTGATGGAGGTTAAAAAGAGGCAGTGTTCGAAAGCATAATTTCCAATGCTTGCTACACTGTTGGGAATGGTAATAGAGGTCAAACTGTAGCAACCATAGAAAGCTTCATTTATAATTTCTGTAACGGTATTAGGAATGTCGAACGAACCGGTTTTTCCTGCGGGATATTGGCAAAGCACAGTTTGGTTTTTATTGTAAAGAACCCCATCTTTCGCACTATAATACGCGTTATCAGCATCTACAGTTATACTGGTAAGCTGAAGACAAAAAGAGAAAGCACTACTTCCAATCGATTCGACGCTTGCAGGAATAGTGATGGTGGTCAGTCCGCTGCATCCGTGAAAAGCGAATCCCCCAATTTCTTTAACTGTTCCGGGTAGGCTGATAGAGGTCAAGCCAGAGCAATAAGCGAAAGCAAAATATTCAATGCTTTCGATGCTGTTGCCAAGCGTCAATGAGGTCAAACCTTCGCAATTCCAGAAAGCACTCGTATTAATTAGGGTAACGGTATTAGGCAAATCTACAGACTCGAGGTTTTCGCAATCGTAAAACGCGCGTTTACCGATAGAAGTGTATTGACTCCGAGAGTCTTTTTGTATAGATCTTATCTGATCTTTGTATTGCGCCCAGGGCGTCACCTCAATAGAATCGTAATCGTCCATAGGGCCTGAACCGATGAGGAAGAGCGCACCGCTACCGGTGTTAAATTCCCACTCCATGTTTGGCCCGCAGTCGCCGTAGATAGTCTCTGCTTGTAACATACCTGCTGTCAATACAGCGGTCAATAATAAGAAGATTTTTTTCATAATTGTATTGATTTAATTGTTATTATTTTTTTTGTAACCATGCAGGGTAGTCAGCCCTGCATGGCTGAGAAGCTTAGCGCACTTCCGCGCCTTGCGCATTATAGGTCCTGCCGTTGCGCTCAATGTAGAGCACGCCGTCGCGGACGATCTTATTGGCTCTTCCCTTCAGGGAGGAGTCGGAGGTAGGCTCCTCTATCCCTTGCGGGTCGGCTTCTGTGACAGTGGCAGTCGAGGTATGGAAGGTAGCGAGCGTCTGGGTGTCGTTCTTGGCCAGAATAGTGATGTTATAGTTCTTGCCGTACTCCAGACCGTTGACACGGAGCTTCCATGCTTCTCCTTCTTCCAATAGCGCGTGCTGGCTTGCGCGCGAGGGTGCTCTACGCGTATAGGAGGTAACATGACCTTGGGTATCTATTGTCAGTTCCATCTCGAAACTACCATCCTCGGCTGTCAAGGTGACGACATAGACGGTAGCGCCTTCTACTTGGAGCCAGTTGATATAGAGCGAGTTCTCTCCGTCGGATTGTGCCGATACCTCTACACCCGCCTCCACATACGTCGTCTTAGCTTTGAAAGCCCAGAGGTTGTGAACTCCCCACGCAGGGTCGTCCTTGAACTCCTGCAGCATAAAATCCCATACATAGACATACCGGTCGTTCGCTATCAAAGCGTCCTCTCCCAAACTCGGTACGAAGGTTGCCGCACAGGTGATCTCCGTCAGTTTGTTGGTGAAAGCAAAAGCATTAGCACCTATCGTCACGAGCGTTGCAGGCAGATAAGCTTCCTCCATATTGATGGCGAAAGCAAAGTTAGCGGCGCCGATATCTGTGATTCCTTCGCCTACTACCAGCTCTGTTATCTGCGAGACATATTGTGACCATGGCTGCTCCTGATACGTTGTGTAATCCGGCATGGCGCCTTGACCGGTGATAGTCAGTTTGCCGTCTCCGGAC
>JAGCFY010000035.1 GCA_017649845.1 Paludibacteraceae bacterium | reverse complement strand
GCCTATGCTCCGTTGACGGAAAAAGATATCAAAGAGATTCTCGTGGCCAGTTTGTAAGAACTTGATGGCTGCCTGATTCTATAGTTTGCTTAATAATCCTTTGCAGCCTTCGTAGATATCCCTGTAGGCTGTCTCGAAATCTCTGGTGTACCAGGGATCGGATACATCGCGGTTCTCACCAGCCCAACTCATTAGTAGCGATACTTTGTTGGAATACATTTCTGGTTGTATACCTGTATAATGCGGCAAGAGTCGGATGTTGGCTCTGTCGGCGCAAATGACATGGTCGTAGTAGTCGAAATCGGCTGCTGCGACCTGTCGCGCGTTGCGATGGTCGAAAGGAATACCGTGCTCCCGAAGTATTCGCTGGGCAGGAGGATAGATGTCGTTGCCTGTCTCTTCTGTGGAAATGGCAGCGGAGGCTACTTCGAAATTGTCCGCTACACCCGCTTCGCGGCATAGGTGCAAAAAGATAAACTCCGCCATCGGAGAGCGGCAGATATTCCCGTGACACAAAAATAATATTCGCTTCATATACTCTGTTCCGCCATAGGCGGATGGACCAAAACTTTGCAAAAGTACAAAAAATATCTCGAATATACAAAAAAAATAAAAAAATATTACACAATTATTTGTGTATGTCAAAAAAAAGTGGTAAATTTGCAGCCGATTTATGTGCGCGAGTGCGTAAACGCGCGTGTACATACGTAACTCTGGAACGAAATAATACAAAAATATACAATGGAAGAAGTAATCGTGCCGGAAGGCAAAGAAAAAGAGAAGTATGATGGATCGAGTATTCAAGTGCTCGAGGGATTAGAGGCGGTGCGCAAGAGACCTGCGATGTATATCGGCGATATCTCGCTCAAAGGTCTGCATCACCTGGTGTATGAGGTGGTAGATAACTCTATTGATGAGGCGCTCGCCGGATTCTGCGACGAGATAGCCGTGCATATCAATGAGGATAATTCTATTACGGTGCAGGACAATGGACGTGGTATCCCGGTGGATATGCATCCCAAGGAGCATAAATCGGCTCTGGAAGTCGTTATGACCGTTCTCCATGCCGGTGGTAAGTTCAACAAGGATTCGTATAAAGTGTCCGGCGGTCTGCACGGTGTGGGTGTGAGCTGCGTGAATGCGCTCTCCAGCCGCATGCATGTGGAGGTATATCGTAATGGCGCTATCCATTCGCAGGATTATGCGAAAGGAAAACCGCTCGCGCCGGTGCATACCATTACCGAAGCGGAAGCAATAGGTAACTGGGAGCAGCGGAAGACCGGTACGTTCGTGCAGTTCTGGCCGGATGACACGATCTTCACCGAGACCGTTTATCACTGGGAGATTCTCGCCAACCGAATGCGCGAACTCGCGTTCCTGAATGCGGGCATTAAGATTGTTCTTAAGGATAAACGCGTGAATGTGGAGCGGGAGCTGGAAGATGGTACGAAGGTAACAGAGTGCAAACGCGAGGAGTTCTATTCTGAGAAAGGACTTTCCGAGTTCGTTCGTTATATCGATGGTACCCGCACGCCGCTCATCAGCGAAGTGATCCATCTTAATACCGACAAATACGGTACGCCGGTAGAGGTCGCAATGATCTATAATACCGATTTTAACGAGAATGTACACTCGTACGTCAATAATATCAATA
This sequence comes from Paludibacteraceae bacterium, assembly GCA_017649845.1. Classification (GTDB taxonomy): domain Bacteria; phylum Bacteroidota; class Bacteroidia; order Bacteroidales; family Paludibacteraceae; genus Colicola. The sequence goes on along the minus strand of JAGCFY010000035.1, from coordinate 10,450 downwards.
CGATCGAGGGTGGTACCCACGTGGCCGGTTTCCGTGCTGCTTTGACGCGTGTGATGAAGAAATACGCCGAGGAGAGCAAGATGCTGGAGAAAGCCAAACTGAAAGATAAAGACGGTAACTCGACAATCGACCCGAACGATTTCCGCGAAGGTCTGACAGCGGTTATTTCCGTCAAAGTGGCTGAGCCGCAGTTCGAGGGACAGACCAAGACCAAACTCGGTAACTCCGAAGTGGCCGGTATGGTTAGTTCCGCAGTGGCTGAGGCTTTGCAGAACTATCTGGAGGAACACCCGGAGGATGCAAAACGTATCGTAGAGAAAGTGATCCTGGCTGCACAGGCACGTATTGCTGCGCGTAATGCGCGTCAGTCCGTTCTCCGTAAGTCCCCGCTTTCCGGTGGTGGCCTGCCCGGTAAACTGGCTGACTGTGTGTCGAAAGATGCTTCGGAATGTGAGCTCTTCCTCGTCGAGGGAGACTCTGCAGGCGGTACGGCCAAGACCGGTCGTGATCGCGTACATCAGGCTATTCTTCCGCTTCGCGGTAAGATCCTGAACGTGGAGAAAGCAATGGAGCATAAGGTGTTCGAATCCGAAGAGGTTCGTAATATCTTCACTGCCCTCGGTATTACTTTCGGAACCGAAGAGGATCCGAAAGCGCTCAACCTCTCCAAGATCCGTTACCATAAAGTGATCATCATGGCCGATGCCGATGTCGATGGTGCCCATATCGCTACTCTGATTATGACCCTTTTCTTCCGTCATATGAAAGAGGTAATCGAGCAAGGCCATCTCTATATCGCTTGTGCGCCGCTCTATAAATGCTCCAAAGGTAACTACAGCGAGTATTGCTGGAATGATCAGCAACGTTTTGATTTCATTCAGAAATACGGCAACGGAGACGAGAAACAGATCAAGACGCAGCGTTACAAAGGTCTCGGTGAGATGTCCGATGAGCAGCTCTGGGAAACAACTATGGATCCTGCACGTCGTATGCTCAAGCAAGTGACGATTGAGAATGCAGCGGAGGCGGATCGTATTATCGCCATGCTGATGGGTGATGATGTAGCGCCGCGCCGCGAGTTTATCGAGGAAAACGCAACCTACGCCAACATTGATGCCTAATTGTGAATAGTGAATTGTGAATTGTGAATTGAACATTGCTGTTTACTGTTCGGCGAAAGATGCTATACCTGAGGAGTATTTGGCTCTCGGTGATGCATTGGGCAAGTGGCTCGGAGAAAACGGTCACACGCTCGTCTATGGCGGTGCTACGGGCGGACTGATGACACGGACAAGCGATGCGGCTAAACGTCACGGAGCACATGTCATCGGGGTTATCCCGCCGCGGATCAAAGCAGCCGGACGGCTTGCAACGAACTGCGATAGCCTTTTGGAGGTAGCCAACATGTCCGAACGCAAGCAATGTATGCGAGATGAAGCGGATGTTATCGTCTGTCTGCCAGGCAGTTACGGCACGCTCGATGAGATGATGGATGCTACCTCCTCCGCTATCGTGGGAGAGCATCATAAGCCGCTTTTTGTGCTTAATTATAACGGCTTCTACGAGCCGCTTAAGCAACAGATAGAACTCATGCGTAGCCTGCATTTTATCCCTGAGCAGGAAGCGTACAGGCCTATATTCGTCAATACACTGGACGAACTGTATAATGAAATAACAAATATTAAATAAACCAAAAAAATCTGAGATTTTTATGAACCTGTTTACGGCCAGATTAACCGGCAAAATGCTCTCGGCAGAAGCGTTCGAGAAAACCATCCACGACATGCAAGAGCGTGTTAAACGCTACCGCCTGATCGAGAAATCGCCTGAATTGGCAGAGTACCTCAAGCTGAAAAAGATCGTGGAGAGTACAGATTTCCAGGAGCGGAAAAATGAACTCATCAACCGCAAGTACAAAGATACCGACGAGGGACGTAAAATGACTGCTTATGAGCGTCTGCTGGCTTCGCGCAGTATCCGTCGTTATAAACGCGCATTGGAGGACTCTACATTCCAGGCCTTCCTCCGTTTCCGTGAGACGGAAGATTTCCCGAAAATCAAGAGCGTGAAAGAATGTCTGCGCTCCAGCGAGATACGCACGTATAATATCATCTATCATTCCTCGTTCTATAAGAACTATCTAAAGGTGCTTAATTCTGCCGAACTGCGCCAACTGGCTGAGCTGGAGCAAGAGGTGAAAACCGAGGATTTCCAGACACGTCATGCCTTCTGGGCAGACAGCCGCCGTTGGCAGCATTCAGAGGAATACAAGACAGAGCAACGCTATCTCGAACTGGCCAACTCGGATGATATCAAGTTCTATTTCACCCAGCGCGAGGAAAAGATCGATTGGGCTGAGCTCTTCCGTCCGTCCTTTGAGGATGATATGTCGTCTTCCAAGAACTGGAAAGCCGGCTTCGGCTATGCTAATCCCGCGATGAAAGATGGTCATTCGCGTACTTCCGAACGCCAGGCATATAACGGAGGAAAGAATACGTTCTTCGTGGATGGACGTATGGACCTCGAGACACGCGAAGAGAGCAAGCGTGCCGTGGCATGGGATGAGAAGAAAGGATTCATCGAGCATGTCTTTGACTATACCTCCGATGTGATGAATACCAAAGAGGCTTTTGCACAGGAATCAGGTATGTTTATGGCCAAAGTGCGCAGCCAGGGTGCCGGACATCATTTCTTCGGTCTCACTACGGGCAAACTCAAGAGCCCGATGATTGCGCTTTACCATTACAACGGCAAAGTACATCAGTTAGGTCTCGTCAATGGTGCCAAGACCCAGATGGTGGATCTCACCGGTATGCTTCGCTCGATGTATTATGTCTATACTTTCCGTTGGACGAAGAACGAACTGATCTGGTACGTTAATAACCTCGAACTCCTCCGCTTGCCGAATCGTCTGCCGAAAGAAGCGATGTTCTTCCTTGCACAGAGCTGGCTGCCCGGTAAAGAGAAGGGTGGAGAAGGTAAACTGAAGATCCAGTGGGCGCGTGTCTTCCGCGGTGTGGATGATTCTGCTCTTGCGCAACGTAATGTTAAGGAAGAATAATATATGTTTCTCATTGCCGGCAACTGCGCGATAGAGAGTCGTGAAACGACGCTCAGGACTGCAGAGACGCTTCGACGCCTCTGCTATGACCTGGGTATAACTCTCTATTATAAGTCTTCCTTCGATAAAGCCAACCGAACCTCTGCTTCGCCGCGAGGCGTGGGTATGGAAGAGGGGCTGCGCATTCTCGAGGAAGTGAAGCAGCAGTTGGGTCTGCCGATCTTGACAGACGTGCATGAGAGCGGACAGTGCGCACCCGTGGCAGAAGTGGCGGATGTGCTGCAGATACCTGCTTTCCTGTCCCGACAAACAGACCTCTTGCAGGCTGCAGCCGCTACAGGCCGTATCGTTAATGTTAAGAAAGGGCAGTTCATGGCCCCTTGGGACATGGGCGGAGCGATCGCTAAAATAGAGCAGGTATCGCCTAATGCGGCTAAAGAAGGACGCGTGTGGCTTACCGAACGCGGTTCATCCTTCGGATACGGAAGACTCATTGTGGATATGACGTCACTCGTAGAGATGCGGCGGTTCGGTTGCCCTGTCATCTTTGATGCAACACATTCTGTCCAGCAGCCTTCGTCGCAAGCCGGTATCACAGGAGGAAACCGTGAGATGGTGCCTTATCTTATGCGCGCGGCATTGGCGGTCGGAGTGGACGGACTATTCATCGAGACGCACCCCGATCCCGATAAAGCCATCTCTGATGCAGCAAACCAGGTGCGTCTATCCGATATGAGAACATTGCTCGAGCAAGCCTTGAGAATAGACGAACTAGTCAACTAGAATACTAGAAAACTAGAAAAAATACCATCATCATGGAACAAACCATCACCATCTTTTGCAAGAACACCCATACCTATCACAAGGTGCCACGCGGTATTTCGCTGATTGAACTCAAGAATCTGTTGGGTATCCAACTGAAATACCCGATTATCGCGGCACATGTGAATTATAAGGTGGAGAATCTGGACTTCTTGCTCTATAAACCTAAAGATATAGAGTTTCTTGATGCCAGTTCGCCGTCCGGTATGCGGGCATATGTTCGTACACTGAGCATGGTGCTTACTTGCGCGGTGAATGAGTTGTACCCTGAGATGGACCTGCGCGTGGAGCATCCGATTAGTAAAGGATATTATTGTACCCTCCAATGGCATACAAATAAAGAAGCCGAACCGGGCGAAGAAAAAGAGCCGCCGGTAGTCACGCCGGAAATGGTGCAGGCCATCAAAGAGCGGATGCGCTTTATCATCAAAGATGATAGACCGATCATAGAAGAGGAAAAACAGACCAAAGAGGTGATCCAGATGTTTGCGGAGCGGTATAACAACGAGTCCTCTATCTTTGAGGCGCTCGGTAATCCTTATTGCCGTTATTTCCGCATGGGCGATTTCATTGACTATTATACCAATGTCCTTCTGCCCTCTTCCGGTTATATCAATGTCTTTGACCTCGAACCGTTCAAAGACGGATTGCTCCTGCGAATCCCGAACCGTAATACACCTACGATCCTCGAGGATGCGATTCCGCAAGATAAGATGTTCTCTATCTTCCAGGAATATAACAGATGGAACAAACTGCTGAAAATCAATAATGTAAGCGATTTCAATGTCGCTTGTAAGCAAAATAAATCCTTCGGTCTGATCAAACTGGCAGAGGCGCTGCACGAGAAAAAAATTGCGCAGATAGCAGACTCTATCGCGGAGAAAAGGCCCAGAATAGTGTTTATCTCCGGTGCTTCTTCGTCCGGTAAGACCACCTTCTCCAAGCGTCTGCAGATCCAGCTGCTGGTAGATGGTATCCGCCCCGAAGTGCTTTCCATGGATGACTATTTTGTCAACCGGGTCGATACACCGAAAGATGCGAACGGGGAATATGATTTCGAGGATGTCAACGCCGTGGATCTGCCGTTCTTCAGAGAGCAGATACATGATTTGCTGGACGGCAAGGAGGTGAATCTTCCTACCTATGATTTTACCAAAGGCGAACGTGTCTTCCGCGGGAATAAACTCAAACTGCAGAAGGATTCCGTCCTCGTTATAGAAGGTTTGCATGCCCTCAATCCGTGTATCTTGCCCGATGTGGATAAATCGTTGACGTACAAGATCTATGTCTCTACGCTGACGACCATCAATATCGATAATCATAACTGGATTCCGACGACGGATATTCGGCTACTTCGCCGAGTCGTTCGTGACTATAAATACCGTGGTTTCTCGGCGCAACAGACGATAGCTCGCTGTCCGTCTGTCATTCGCGGAGAGACCAAATGGGTCTATCCTTTCCAGGAAGAAGCGGATGTGATGTTCAATTCTGCGCTTATTTTTGAGTTCGCAGTCCTCAAACGCCATGCCGAACCGATTCTTTCCGAGGTGCCTAAGTTCTGCGAAGAGTACAGCGAAGCGCATCGTCTGTTGAAATTCCTGCAGTATTTCGTGCCCATACCGGAAAAAGAGATTCCGCCTACTTCCTTCCTCCGCGAGTTCGTCGGTGGTTCGTCCTTCCGCTATTAATGGCATACAATTTGTAAAAAGCTAATAGCTAATAGCCAAAAGTCAAAGTAAAAATGAATATCATCTTAGTTATATTATTAACGATTTTTGATTCGCTTCCGGGCGTGCAGATCGTGCAAGACAGCGCGATGTATGTCCTGTTGGATGAAGCCGTGAATGGCAAACGCGAACTGGTGGAGATGGATGGCTATCGTGTGCAGATCTATTCGTCCAACCAGCAGCAAACGGCCAAAGGCGAAGCTCTGGACCTGGAGACCAAACTGAAAGATAAAATCAATCAGTCGCTCTATGTGCAATACCTGCCGCCGTTCTGGAAAGTACGCGTGGGCGATTTCCGCACCTATGACGAGGCAAAAGAATATAAGAAACTATTCGTGCAGCAATATCCCGAGTTGATGGGAGATACCTATATTGTGCGCGATAAAATATGGGTGATGCAATAATGAATTTGCAAGATTTTCATTCGAATCCCGAAGTGACGGCAGCTATCGAAAAAGCTGTCAAAGAGACACTCAAACAGATAGGGGAAGATCCCGCTCGCGAAGGGCTGCTCAAAACTCCTCATCGGGTAGGTGAGGCGCTTCAGTTCCTTTGCAAAGGATATAACGAAGATCCGGAGGCCATCCTCCGTTCTGCGCTTTTTGAGGAAGATTATCGCCAGATGGTGGTAGTCAAAGATATTGATTTCTATTCGCTATGCGAGCATCATATGCTGCCTTTCTTCGGCAAAGTACATGTGGCTTATATTCCGAACGGAAGGATCACAGGCCTCAGTAAGATCGCCCGCGTGGTAGATGTCTATGCCCGTCGGCTCCAAGTGCAGGAACGCTTAACAACTCAGATCAAGGATTGTATTCAGAATACGCTGGATCCGCTTGGCGTGATGGTTGTTATCGAAGCGGAGCACCTCTGCATGCAGATGCGCGGCGTGCAGAAACAGCACGCCATGACGGTTACCTCCGATTTCACAGGAGTCTTCAATCAAGCCAAGACCCGCGAAGAATTCATGACATTGATAAAAGGATAAAGAAAGCAGGCAGCCCGCCTGCTTTTCTTTTTATCGTATTACCAGAATCTTTACTACGGTATGCCCGCCGTCGGCATTGCACATCGCCGTATAAACACCCGGTGTGGCTCTTCTGCCGTCCGATAGTTTGCCGTCCCAAACGGCTGTACCGCCGTGACTCTTCGTCTTGCATACCAGATTACCGCCCGCGTCAAGAATATTCACTACCGTATTCTCCATTAGTCCGGCGATGGTGATCATACCGTTGTATTCCGGTCGGACAGGGTTAGGATAAGCGTACGCTTCACTCATGTCGCTATGCGCTTCACTCGCATCGCTGAGATAAGAAGCTATGCCTCTGTCTGTGCCTACAAATACCTCGCCGGTCTTCGGCATGATAGCGATGGACTGAATGCCATTCGAGGGCAGCAGACTGTTGTATTCCGTAAAATGCGCTACCGTAATCGTATCATCTTCAATCAGGTAAAGACCCGAGTTAGCGGTACCTATCCACACCCGATTTCCGCCGTCCACAGCGATGCAGTTGATCTGCTCGTCGCCTAAAAGGTAATCGCCTAATCCTGTGCCATCATTGCGAGGGATGATGATTCGTCGGCAGGCATTGGAACTAAAGAAATCCACCTCTTTCGGAATGATTATCACACCTTTGTCTGTGCCTATCCAGGTGCGGTCTTTATGATCCTGCGCAAAGCAGCGGAAATTAGCCGGTGTCAGGGTATTGCCGTTTTGATCAACAAACGAACTGCGTGCCACACATCGGTCGTCACCATTCATCGTCGGTGTGCCGTTGTCGTCCAATAAAATCAACATCGGTTCTACGCGCTGGTTCATCAGCCATTTCCATTGGCTGCGACGGCGGTCAATCCATATGCCGGCAGGCGTCTCGTACCGGATCTCTTTCCCTCCGCTACGTAGTGTCAATCCTACCCATTGCCCTAATGGAGTAATGATATGAACGGGTTTGCCGGTCTCTGTGGCATTTAGAACCCAAACATTTCCCTGCTCATCTGTCGTAGCGCCATCCGTACGCGTGAAATAATAGTCGTTGGTCCCGGCTGTCGCTTTCTGAAGGGTACTGTTGCTGCTGTCATAGTGCTTATAACCCTTGTAGTTGCGGAACTCGAATACACCCGTACCATAAGTGGTTACATAGAAATGCCCCGGATCCGTTGCATCTACTGCGTACTGTACCGCATCGCGGATATCATGATTGGTGTAATACCAGGTGTCCGGCCATGGGATACCTCTCCATTGCTGTCCGTCGTAGACACTCAGGCTGCTCTGTCGGCCGAACTGTTCAGACCATCGTCCGCCCGGAGCAACATATAACTGATTATGCGCGATATCCAGATGATAACCGAAATTACTCAGCGGACCTTCCGGACGGAAGAAATCATCTCCTGCCGAACCTAAGCGGACAAGCCCTTTCCCCTCTTCTGCCAACCAATATTCGCCATTCGTATAAACGGCATCGGTTGCTACATAATGATCGCTCAGCCCGCTCAACGATTCGTTGTCAGCCAGGCGGAAAAGACCTTTGTCGCGTTGATAAGTCAGCAACTGCTGACCGCTTTCGTGAATCCATTCCAGCGGCTCTGAAACCACTAACTGCCAGTCTGCGCCTGCTTGGCGGTATAGCGAATCGTGCGCCAGCACATAGAGCTGCCCGTTATGAACAGCTGCCTGTTGTATGAGCTCAAACGGAATCGGTTCGGAACTCCAGAACGAGAAATCTACCAAGTTGTCATTCAGGGCTGCTTTATACATCCTGTCGTACGAGAAAGCGTAGAGAGAGTCCCCTTTCTCCACGATCTGCTGCACTTCCACACTCGCAGCGTCCGTACCGATATAGTACGTGTCGCTTACTTCTCCTTTGCGCGGCTGAATAGCGATGATGCCGAACGGCATCGCCAGGTATGTTTGTTTCTTTCCTACGCATATATCATGGATGGTCAGGGCGATAGAACCGGCTTTCATCGATATATCCGGCATCTGCGTCACTTCGCCGTCTTCGTCCAGCAAATCGATATGTCCGTTTTCGTACGCGATAATCAGTTTGCCTGCCTCCGGATCATAGGCGATATGTGCCACACCCGTGCCGTTCAAGCCCTTCGCTTTGCTCCAGTAAATGATCTGATCTTCAGCGCGATCCACACTGAAAAGCGAACCGTTGGCTACCGCATAGATAGCACCCGGTGTGGCTGCTATCTCCGTCGGGTTGGAGTAGGATAGATGCAGTCTCCATCGTTGCATAACGCCTTCCTCCATTTCGCCTGTGCCTTCATCCTCTGATTCCTTTAATCCTTCGTCCGGTCCGTTCGGGTCGTATTCCACTAATCCTTCGGCTGTTCCGATCCAGATATGTCCGTCTGAGCCGGCAGCTAAAGATAGAATACCGTTCGCACCCATGGCGGAGTTATCGGTCGTGAAATGCGCGATGATCTCTGTCGCCTCTTCGTTCAGTTCATATACCCCCAGCGTCTCTGTGCCGATCCAGATATGTCCGTCCGTACTCTGACACAGTGCTTTGATGCGCAAGGTCGTAATGGGATTTTCACCGTTATTATCCATCACATCGGGTTGTACGATAGCATCTGATGTGAAGAAATCCGTACTCGCATCGATATACGCTGCGCCTTGCTCGGTGGCAAGCCATAGTCGTCCTTGGCGATCCTGCATCATCGTGAAAATATCTACCGGACTGAAACTGCGACCATGTTGGTTCACCCATTCGCGACGTAAGAAAGCCCTGTCATCCGATGCGTCCAGCGGTGTGCCTCCGTCGTCCAGAAGGATCAATCGCGAAGGTTTGTAAGCAGCACTCACCCATTTATGTTGCTCGCGACGATTGTCTATCAGCAACTCGCCTAAGATAGAGATGGCGATATCCTGGTCTTCTACAGTTAAAGGGAGACCGTAGAAAGAATTGCCGTCTTTGATGATGATGGGGGTTGCATTATCGGCATTCAGAAACCATAATCTTCCTGCGCTGTCATAATGCGCACTTGCCAAACGGGTGTATGTCTGCGGACTATTCGGTACAGCAGAAGTGATTACGCCGTTAGCGGTAGTATGACCTATGCATTTGTCTCCGCGGAACTCGTATAGTCCCGTGCCGTAACTTGTTACGAAATAGTGATTCGGATCACTCGGGTCGATGGCGGCATTCATGAAATCCCGCACGATATCTACGCCTGTTTGTCGGGACACGGAGTCTCGATGGGTATTATACCATGCTCCTTCCTTGTATCGCATTACGTGTCCGGGCGTGTTGTCCTGGGCTGTCCAACGGCCGCCGGCTAACATAAACACCTGATTTCCTTTGGATAAGATATAATATGGTTTATTCACCAGTGGTCCTTCCGGTTTGTATGTCAGTCGTTCGGTCTGCGTAAACCGTACAATCCCTTCGCCATGGCCGGCATACCAGTGGCTTGTCGCGTCCTGGTAATGCTTGCCCTTCTCGCTGTCAGGACTCACGCGACCCGCTTTCTCCCGCTTCCAAACACGATAATCCACCAAATTGGAACTCAACTTGGCGCAATATAAACTATCGTCCATGAATGCAAAAATACTGTCCCGCGCAATCAGTACATCCTTTATATGGATCTCTTGTCCTCCCGGCCGCAACCAGTAACTGTCCACCAGCTTGCGCTCTCTCAGATCCATCGTCTGAATACCGTACGCCGTGGCCATATATGCCATTCGGCCGCTGATAGTCACGTTATAGATCGTCTTGCGCTGAGTCATATCTTTGTTGTATAACTCGCTGATATACTGCACTCCGCCGGCCGATAAGATATCGATCTTACCGGTTCCGTAACCGATGATTAACTGCTTCCCCGTTGCGTC
>JAGCFY010000034.1 GCA_017649845.1 Paludibacteraceae bacterium | reverse complement strand
CGGTCACTTGATACGAACTCAGGAACCGAAACGAGAAGGGGAAAATCAGGAAATAATCCAGTAGCACGCCGAGCACGAATAGCGCCGTAGCGCAGGCGACCAGCGCGATGCTGTATTTTTTCTCATGTTCATACAACGCGGGCGCTATAAAGCCGTAGAGCCAGTATACGATGAACGGAAGCGCAAGAACGAAGCCTGCCCAGAGGGAAACTTCGACATGCGTCATGAATTGCGCCGTGAGTTCGGTATTCAGAAACGACACCTCCATCTCGCCCGGACATAACGCAGCCAAGCCTGTACTCTCCGCCAGCCGGCAGAGCGCACGGTAAAGCACAAAATCCGGTGAAGCGGGTGCAAAAAGCCATGAGAAGAGCAGGTCTTTGCACAGGAATGCCGCCACAACCCCCACTAACCATGCCGCCAATGATTTCAGCAGCACGGAGCGCAGTTCATCCAAATGATCCCAGAAGGTCATTTCTCTTCTTTCTTCACTTCTTCCTCTTTCTTGACTTCCTCTTGCTTCACTTCCTCTTTCGTCTCCTCCTCTTTGCCGTTCACGCCGTCTTTGAAGGATTTGATGCCTTTTCCGATGCCGCGCATCAGTTCAGGAATTTTCTTGCCACCGAAAATGAGCAAAATAACGAGTACGATAAGAATAATTTCCCAAGTTCCGATCATATTAACTTTGTTTTAATTGTTCAACAAGATTATCTATTTTCTGCATTTCCTCCGGGATGTTGATTCGTTGCGGGCAATGCGGTATGCAATGGTCGCATCCGATGCAGTGGTCCGCTTGCCGCAGTTTCGGTACGGCGCGGTCATAGCCGTTGAGCCATCGTCTGGCCGGCACATTTTCCTCGGTCAGCATATTGTTATAATGGCTGAAGATAGCCGGTATATTGAGTCCGTACGGGCATGGCATGCAGTAGTTGCAGGCCGTACAGGGGATGGCATTGAGATTGCATATCTCATCCGCGAGATGCATGAGCATCGTATTTTCTTCGGTGCTGATGGGTCGTAGCGGCGAGAAAGTGCGGCAGTTCTCTTTGAGATGCTCCATATAGGTCATGCCCGACAGTACGGTCATTATTTTCTCCGGTGTACCGGCATAGCGTAAGGCCCATTCGGCGGGTGTGGCATTGATATCCGCGCGCTTCATCTCTTTGAGGATATGCGTCGGTTGTTTGGCGAGCCGTCCGCCTAAAAGCGGCTCCATGATCACACCGGGAATACCGCGTTTTGCCAGTTCGTTGTACAGATACGAAGCGTTGGTGTTGCGCGGGTTATTGCGTTTGGCGTAGTTCCAGTCGAGGTAGTTGAGCTGGATCTGCACGAAATCCCAGTGGTATTTTCCTTCATCATGCCATTGCAGCAGCATATCGAAGATACGTATATCGCCGTGGTAGGAGAAGCCGAGATTACGGATCACGCCTTTCTCTTTCTGCTCCACGAGCCAGTCGAGAATGCCGTTTTCCATATATCGTGCGTTGAAGGTCTGCAGCGCATCCATTCCTTTCGACGAACCGCCGATGCTATGTAGCAGCAGATAATCAATATAGTCCGTACGCAGATATTCCAGCGAGCGGCGCAACATGGCTTGTGATTCCTTGCGGGGCCATGCACCGGGCGAGAAATTGCTCAGTTTTGTAGCGATGAAATAACTGTTCCGCGGATGGCGGCTCAAGGCTATACCCGTTGCTTCCTCCGAGTGACCCTGACAATAGACCGGCGAGGTATCGAAATAATTGACGCCATGCGCGAGGGCGTAATCGACCATCTCGTTAACGGCTTCCTGGTCAATGGGTGCATCGCCGTTCTCTCGTGCCGTACCGGTCTCGGTCGTCGGCAGACGCATCATGCCGAATCCCAGAAGCGACACTCTGTCCCCCGTATTGGGATTGATACGAAGGGTCATCTGCGAGGGGTTGGATTCAGCTGATTCCTGACTCCGGACTCCTGATTCCTTACGGCAGGCTGTGAGTAAAACCGATGTGCCGGCAACCGCCGCTGTGCTATGTTTGATAAAATCTCTTCGATTCATAAAGCCATTCCATTTACGATTTACCATTTATCCAACTCTGTGGGTGCTGTTTCCTTCCACGTAGATGGCGCTGAACGGTCGGGCAGGGCAGAGGTTCTCGCATTTCCCGCAGCCGATGCAGCGTTCTTTGTCAATAGCCGGCACGAGGACATGGTTGCCCTCCGCCGTCGTGTGTTCCACCATTTGAATAGCATCCTCCGGGCAGTGTTTGGCGCATGCGCCGCAATGGTCTCCGTTGGTTACCGGAATACAGTTCTGTTCGATCCACACCGCGTGACCGATATGAATGAAGGGTTTGTCTTCCAGCCGTATAGTCTGAATAGCGCCCGTAGGGCAAACCTCCGAGCAGCGGGTACACTCGGGACGGCAGTAGCCGCGTTCGAACCCCATCTCCGGTTGCATGAACCGCAGCGGGTCAGACGAGGGACGTAATACGTTGTTCGGGCAGGCACTCACGCATAACTGGCATGCCGTACAATGGCGCTGCATGTTACGTGCGGAGGCGGAACCCGGAGGTGTGACAGGCGTCTGGCGATGCGGCGCCACTTTGTCTTCTATCTCCGCCAGACCGCCATCCACTTTGATCTTCGCCTGCGCCATGGCTGCAGTGCCTGCTGCCAGTACGGCGCCGGTGAGAAACGCCCGTTTCGAGGTGTCAACCGGTTTGTCTGCTCCTTTTGCCTGAGGCTTTCTGGTAACGGGTTTAAAACGAATGGCCTCTTCGTGGCAGTGACCGATACAATCGCCGCAGGCGATGCACCGCGTCAGGTCCACCGTGCCGTTCTTGAAATCGATAGCAGCCGCCTTGCAGTTCTTCGCGCAGAGCGAACACTTGCGGCATTTGTCTTCGTTAATCTGAATGCGGAAGAGGGAGAACCGGGCGAAGAAACTGAGTATGGTACCTACCGGACAGACGGTATTGCAATACGTGCGTCCGTTGCGCCAAGCCAGTACGCCTATGATGCCCAGCGTCAGCAGTGCCACCACAAACGTACTCACGCTCCGCATCCATATCTCCGCTTCGGAGAAGAGATAACTGTCGAAATTCGATTCTATGGCCATCAAGCCGTTGTTGAGCAGGTCATACAGCGGCCGGAAGAGCGAGTTGACGATACGTCCGTAAGCGGAGTAGGGCGCCAGGAGTGTCGTCACCGGTGCAAAACCGATGATCAGGCAGAGGATGAATACCGCCAGCACGGAATAGCGGAGCCATTTTTTCTGAGGCGAGTAACTATAGCGGTTCTTCTTCGTCTTGCGTCCGAACCAGCCGAATATATCCTGCATCACGCCCAGCGGGCAGATGATGCTGCAATAGAGCCGTCCGAAAAGGAGAGTGAGTACCACCAGCGCGGCGAGTACACCGAAATTGAGTGCCATCAGAGCCGGAAGGAACTGGATCTTGGCAACCCATGCTATATACTGCGTGCCAGCCCAGCCTGCACCCAAGAAGAGCACATTGACCAGGACGAAGCATATGGTAGCTAAAATAATTCGTATTTTCCGTAGCATAAGGCCGTCACATCTTTAGATTTTCCAATTTCTCCACACATTCCTCGATGCTCTCGATGTCGGCTATCTGCGTGTCGATGGGACACATAGACGACTTGTCGCGGTTCAGAATCATCGGCACTTCTTCGGTAGCGAAGACAGGTATTCCCTGCGCCTCAAAGAGTTGTTTGGCAGGCGTGCAGATGATATTCGTGTGAACCTCTTTGACGCCGCCGAAAGCCATGATAGCCGCTGCTGCTTTACCGATGATCTTATCGGCCACCACCGCTCCTTGGAGTCGTTCTGGTTGTTCGCTGATCAGTAGCAGTAGGTCTTGCACGCCGCGGTTGGCATGGGTGGTCAGTTCGCCGTTGTTGAACACCAGCAGACTCAATCCCTGCTCATTGAGCATATCGAGCATCTGGAATCCTTCTATCGTTGCTCCGCGTAAGATGGCGGCGCATTGTTCCGGCGTCTTGGCGTCCAGCAGTTTTTTCTCCATCGGGCAGAGGTCTGTCCCGTCCATATTCATCATCAGCGGCACTTCTTCGCGTGCATAGAGCGGGATGCCGGCTGCTTCTAACATCAGTCTTGCCGGCGTGCTGACAACAGGTGTGTTCACGCGCTTCACGCCTCCTTCGATAAGCAGGCACGCAGCGGCTTTGCCGACCCGTTTATCCGCCACCACGGCCCCTTTCAGCCGTTCCGGTTCGTCGGCTGTCAGATGCAGCAGGTCTTGTACTCCGGGTAAACCGTAGGTTGTCCTTTCGCCATGGTTGTCAATAATCATGCCTACGCCCTGTTCCTCCAGCGCGTTCAGCATTCTTTCTCCCTGACGGTTGCAGCCTGTCAGCATCAGCAGGAGCATGGCTGCGAAAAGTGAGTAGTGTTTCATGTCTTTACAAAGCTATAGTGATATTTGTTGTTTCGGTCACGGATGCCGATAGAATGAGCCATGTAGCGATAGTGTGGCTGGCTGCACCCAGCGTGATGAACACATGCCATATGGCGTGATAAAAATCGTGCTCTTCGTCGTGTTTGAAGAAATACGCACCTATTGAATAGAATATCCCCTCTGCGAAGACCCATGCGAAAGCGGCATGGCTCATGTTCGTCCACATAGGGTAGAGAATCAGCAATGCAACCCAGCCCATGGCCAGGTACAGAGCTAACGACAAACGCGGGTGCTTACCCAGCGCTATGAATTTGCCTATTGATCCCGCGAGCACGCACGCCCACAGGAAAATAAACAGGGATATTCCCATCCAACCGCCTACCACCGACAGGCATATCAGCGAGTACGAACCCGCTATCATGACGTATATCGCAATGTGGTCGAAGATCCGCAAGCGTGCTTTCGCATTCGGGGCTGTCACGGCGTGGTATAGGGTAGAGGACAGGAACATCAGAATCATACCGAACAGGAACAAGACCGTTCCTGCCAGTTCATAGTTATGGTGAAAGGTTTCAGATTGATACGCCAGCACCGTTAGCGGCCACGCTATGGCGAGCGTGGCCACTAATGGAATGAGGTGAGTCCATGTGTTGGCTCTCTCTTCGCTCGATAGACGAGAAAAGAACATTGCTTATTTGTATTTTTTTTACTTTGCGGCTGCAAAATTACAAAAAAAATCTGACATATGCAAATAATTTCGTATAAAATAATCAAAGAACGCGCATCTCAACAATCGTAACTACCTAACTCACAAATCAACGTAAAAAAAACAATTCATTTCACTGGCAAAATCAAAATTTTATTAGCATATCTCGTGGCAATCGTGAGACAACAACCGCGGCACTTAATCCACGTGCCGCGGTTTCTTTTACTCCATCAGTTTGATTAGCCGATTTTATCCATGATTGTTTTCGTTTCTATAAGGACGGATATGATTTTGCGGTAGTGCTCTATGTCGTCAAAGGAGAGCGTGCGGCCTTTGCGGTCTTTGAGCCATTTTTGTGCAGGCTGATAGCCGCCGATATAGAACTCCCATGCCTCTGCCGGAACGCCCTCAAAACACTGCGTTTCGTTGATCCATATATTGCCCGAATAGCCGTCATCTTTGTTCCACTCCCATCGCAAAGCATCCACTTGCATAGATCCGGCATTGGGGAAGGAGACAGGCGATTCCGGCACGGAGTGCATCAGATGGAGCTCGCGGAGTTGGTTGCCGAAAGAACGGAAATGCTCAAACTCGCTTAGGTCTTTTGGGTAAGGAATACGCGGGAAATCCACCTTCAGGAACTCCTTATATTTTGCGCGATACGCAGGAGAGTGCAGCACACCATAGATATAATCGAAGATATCTTCCGGCGAAGTTTCTTTGCCGATGGCAGTATTGATTTGCGCCCAAATCTTCTCATCTAAATTCGCACGACGCTCAGTTTCTATAGAACCGCGTTCGGGATAGAGGTAGAGGGGGAAAATATACCCTGTTTCTTTTGTTTGAGAAGAAATGGAGCACATATCGGACAGTAATTGTGTAGCAAATATATGTTGAAAGTCAAAAGTACTTTGTTGTCTGCAAGTAATAAATGAAATGTTGTTTTTTTCTAAATGTTGATAAATTTCTCGTCGTGGGTATGCAATAAATCCTTTTGTTTTTCCACTATAATATGTATATCTGTCATCAAAGGGTCGATACATGACTTTTATAATTTCTCCTTTTCGCGAGCAAACATCATTTTTTGCTGAATTAACAGTCCAGTCTCTTCCATCTTCAAGTTGGTATCTTTCTGATATCGTTTGTTCGTCAAGATTCTCTATATCAGTTAAAACTACTGCCAAATCACTTACAGATTTATGTATGGTAAGCGCATCTCTTTTGGTTTGAAAGCCCGATACGTAAACTTTCAATAATTCATCAACCTTAAATCCTCTCTCATACTCATTTTGTAAGGAAAAATCTTTGGGGACAAAGAAAAAATATGGAGACTGAAGATTAAGTATTTGCCATTCCACTGAGGCTAAATTATGCGTCCGTAAGAAATCGTACTTATACTCACGCATGCCGTATAAATCATAGTGTCGAACCTCGGCAGGAACTTTGCTCTTACCTGATTTCTTAACAAAGATATTGATACTCACGCCTTGCATGATATCAAAAACATTCTCATCTTTGCTACCATCAGGTGAAGTTTCTTTTCTACGGGTGTTTCCGTGCAGATCAAGAATATAAATCTTATCAAAGACGCGCATAAGTTCGCTACGCATTTGGCGATGAGTTATACCATCTATAAACGAGTTATTGCATATATATGCCAACACTCCTTCTCCATTTCGCTCAACGTAATATTGCGCCAAACGGATAAACTTAATGTAATCGTCGTCAAGATTTAGTTTCTTCTCGTTGAGGTTCTTTTTGTAGTCGTCAAGTAGTTTGTTAATCCATTCGCCTTTGTTGTTGCTACTAACCGAATACGGCGGATTGCCCATGACAATCATCACAGGGCTTTCTTTCTTAATACAGGAAGCGGCATTGGCTTCTTGTGCGAGATAATCGCCAAAAAGCGTACCTGAATCCATATTGGCTTCTTCCAGCGAATTGGTAAGATATACATTTAGACGACTATCCATCTTGACCCCTATCTCCATATCCAGTTTGATGTGCGCAATCGTGTAAGGAGCCATCATTAGTTCAAAACCATACAAACGAGGGCGAAGATGTTCAGGAACATAACTCGGCCAGGCACCCATTTGTCCGCCAAGGTCGCGTTTGATTTGGCGAACAGCCTCTGCCAAGAATGTACCTGTTCCTGTTGCCGGATCAAGGACTTGCACGCGATGAACCAGTTTCTTCTCTTTGCGATGTTTGGGGTCTTGCGGTATTTCTTGCTCTACCTCCGTTTTTGAGGTGTCAGCCAAGCCCATCGGCAGATTAAACTCCGTGCGCAGGATATCATCCACAGCGCGCACAATGAACTCCACCACCGGTTGCGGCGTATAATAAACACCACATTGTTTCTTGGCAGCCGGGTCATATTGGAACAAGAAATCTTCGTAGAAGTGGAGAATCGGATCTGTCTGCTGTGTATCTTTTCCAAAGCCCTGCATGATTTTCTCCATGTCGGTTGCAGCAAACGCAGAAACGAGGTCATCCACTATCCACACGATACGTTCGTCCAAATCATATCCGGCTATCTGTTGG
>JAGCFY010000033.1 GCA_017649845.1 Paludibacteraceae bacterium | reverse complement strand
GGAGCTACGATGTCTAACTCAGGAAAACCATTGCGGAAGCATTCTAATTGTGCTTCTGCTTTCTCTACAGAGATGCCTCGAGCTTGTAATTGCTCCAGGTCTTGTGCGCTAAAATTGCTCATGGTAGTAACAGATTAAAAATCAAATTTGGCGCAAAGATATAAAAAAATTTGCATATGTGCAAAAAAAATTGTACTTTTGCAGCAGAAAAAAAATGAATAAATCGTAAATCGTCTAATTGTCAATAGCTTTATGGTTTTATTAGCAGACAGCGGCAGTACCAAGGTGCATTGGTGTCTTGTGACGGCGAGCGGGCAGTGCTCGGACGTCTTCACCGACGGAATCAATCCGCTTTTTCAGACCTCGGATGCAATGCGTAATAGCATTAGTAACCAACTTCTACCGAAGATTGCACCGCTTCTTTGGGCGGGTACACTGACACATGTTTTCTTCTACGGCGCAGGCTGCACGCCGGAGAAGAAAGTGTTTGTACAAAAAGCGCTGGAGACTGTCTTTAAGAAAGCGGAAGTATTCGTTGCCTCCGACATGTTAGGCGCCGCGCGAGGTTTGCTCGGCCATAATGCAGGCGTAGCTTGTATCTTAGGTACAGGTTCGGGCAGTTGCCATTACGACGGCGAGAATATCGAATGGTGCGTGCCGTCGCTGGGATACATCTTAGGCGACGAAGGATCGGCGGCTGTGTTAGGCAAGAGACTGGTAGGCGATTTACTGAAGAATCAGTTAGGAGAAGACCTCAAAGAGGCATTCTTTACCGAATACGAGACCTCTATGCCGGATATCATTGAGAAAGTATACCGCCAGCCTTTCCCGAATCGCTTCCTGGCGAAACTAAGTCGTTTCTGCGCAGATCATATCGACGACCCGCGCATTCATGATCTGGTCTATGACCATTTCGTGCAGTTCATTCGTCGGAATTTGGTACAGTACCATGCAGAAGCGCCTATCGGCTTCGTAGGCTCTATCGCTTATTACTACCGACCTATTCTCGAAGAAGCTATGGCAGCAGAAGGGTTACCTTTAGGTACTATTCTCAAAGATCCGATTGAGGGACTCAAAATCTATCATAAAGACGCCATCGTACCTACCACCGAGTAACAAAAAAAAGCTAACTACTGATAGCTAACTACTAATCACTAATCGCTATGAGAAAAATTATTTTAGCCTTTGTACTTTGTACATTGTCTCTTTGTCCCTTGTTCTCACAGGAAACACCCGTCCAGAAACTTATTGTCTGGAAGATGGACGGCACGCAAATCCATTTCCTGCTTGCTGACGAACCCGTGACGACTTTCGAAAACGGCAACCTCGTCATCACTACCAACCAGGGGCAGTTCAGTTATCCCTTGGCGCAGATGAAGAAGTACACCCACGAAGGTCTGCCGGAAGGTATCGACGTACCGACCGTAGCACCGGGTAGCATCCTCGTCCGTCAGAACAGCGAGCAGATGCTCATCGAAGGTCTGCCGGACAACCAACTCGTTGAGGTCTATAGTGCCGACGGCAAGCGCATTCTCTCGCAGCGCGCCGTAGGCGGACAGTCAACCCTTCTCAACCTTGCCGCTCAGCCGCAAGGCACATACATCGTTACCATCGGTTCCACCTCCTTTAAATTCGTGAAACAATGAGACGCTCTATATTAATCCTTGTACTTTGTACATTGTCCCTTAGTCCCTTGTTCTCACAGGAGGCATTCTATATCTACCGCAACGATGGTGATTTCAATGGTTTCTTCTATGACGAGGTGCAGGAGATGCGTTATTCGAAGTTCGCATTGGATTCAACGGAATACGAACAATATGTCACTTGCGAAGTAGTCCTTGCCGATACGATTTATCGTATCCCGTTGGCCGCTATTGACTCTATCGGTTTCCAGCAGCCGGAGATTAAATTCAAGCCCAAAGTGAAGTTTGTGGAGCGTGAAGGGTTGAGCCCATACATCAACCAGGTTAGCGAATACAGCGTGAAATTCCTGAATCTTCCGTCTGATTTGATTCCTCAGGTGGGCGATGTTCTTATCGGCTTTCCTACAGATGCCATTGCCAAAGAGAAATATCAATACGTAGGAGGCAGTTTCAGTTGTGTGATAGCAGGAATAGAAAATAAGGAAGACGGCTCTTTGGTGGTATCCGGTCTTCCGGTGGGGAGCCTCGCGGATGTGTTTGACCAATTCATCTCCGTGGAGGAGATTGGCGTGGATCAGCAAGGCAATGTGCGACGTCGCATTGCCGGCTGTACACCTGACGGATTCCCACGTAAAGCGCCTGCGGCGTCCGGAGAAGGAGAACTGAACCTGATAGATGTCAGTGGCACTTTCACTCGCTCGTGGGAACCTGCTGATAATTGCAATGTGGATTTGAGCGCGGATGTGAATCTGAAAGTTAAGTTACGCGCTGCATATAACATCACTTGGCGGCGATTTATGACCACTTTGTCGCAGGAATTCATTACCCAAGTTAAACCTTCATTCGGTTTGTCCTATTCACGAGGTTTTGAGCTTGAAGCGGAAGACTTCCTTCCTGTTCCTATAGGCGAAATCGTCTTTCCGGCGGCTTGTCCTATTTTTGCCATCAATCCGATTCCGTCACTCTTCGTCCGTGGCGAAGGAAAAGCCGAAGCTCGGCTTAATATGCCGGCTGTGAGCTTGGGTATCGGAATGCAATATACCTATAATACCGATGAACTGCCTTTCCCCCTCTCTTGCAAATTGCTTCTGTCGGAAGGAGAAGATAAAGAGTTGACGGAGGAGATGTTGGACTTGTCCGGAGAATTGTCGCTCAGTGGCTATGTGCAAACGGGTATTAAGTTCTCCGGAGATATTTTCACAGCCTCGTGGATGAAGCGTATTCTCCGTTCTTCCATCGGTGTCTATCTCTATGCCGGTCCGAAAGTAGGTGGTACACTGTCTCTTGCTAAGGCTGATCTTAACGGAGGAGGCCTATCGCTGTATAAATCGCTGGCTGCCTCCAACCTCAACGTGGCGCTGCCCTCATTGGACTTGGAAGCCAAGGCAACCGTGTCTGTCTTCTCCAGAGAAGAGAAGGAAAAAACCTTCTATAACAAAAGCTGGACTTTCTTTGCCGACACCGTCTTTATGGCTCCGTCATTCTTGGAGCCGGTTGTCGAATTTGATAACGATAGTATGTATATCGAACTTCCGTCCCTACAACACGCAAGTCTGGGCTTCCAACGTGTAGCAGCCGGAGTTAAGCGTAGCAGCACTATCAATCCGTATGTTGCTTACGAAACACCGAATATCCCCTATGACAGGAAACTGGAAGCCTATGAGTATAGCATACCTATCAAGTCCTTGCGCGCCACCGAATATGAGGTGTATCCGCTGGTTACCACATGGTCCTTCGCGCCAATGGAAGCCGAACCAAAGGAAATCGTGGCTGTTCCGCCTACCGTCAAGTTTGATTCGGACACTCTGGTGTTCGGCGCCACGACTAATTTGCAGCAGAGTATTGATATTACCACAAATGTGATGGGTAGTAGAAATATATGGGCACCAGAATGGTTGAATGCTGAAAAGACGGTGCTCGATTCGGTTGCAGGAAGATATCGGTTTACAATCTCTCTGCCTCCTAACGACAGATTGTTTGACTATCGTGTCAGCAAAGAGACCGAAATGTACTACATCTCTGCAAGCTGTGATGCTGACAGAATATCGCTCGTAAAAAAGTTTCCTTTTGCCATCCATCAGCAAGCCAATAACCTGCAGGGATTTACTTTCTCATTTAGCATCCATAGTGCCACGTGTTCCAACATGTACTTCAACTATGACTATCCCGTTACTGCGACACGCGTCGGAAATAATAAGATTCATGTCGTAGGACATCACGTGGATGGTAACTACACCTACAACGTCGATGTGTATTTGACACGTTTAGCGGACATCGAAGGATATTCCGTCGATGGCTATTCTGCATCAGGAACGGTTTCCAAGACACATAAATACACATACTACGGTGGAGATCGCGAAGACCCATGTACCGGCACAGCAACAGAAACTTGGACAGCCACTATCATACCGAGGGCAAATAGTGTAGAAACAGTGAAAGGTACATATGACAATAGGGGAAGTGGCTGTGACGCATTCTCATCGCACTGTGAAGATTCCAGTTGTTTTTGGTACATGTCCGCTCAGGTTCATTTACCCTGACATATCTCTTATACGAAGAATTAACAAACAATCTCTTTCCAAAAACGGTCGTCTCTCATGGCGGCCGTTTTTATGTTTTTGTCATATTTTTATACTTTCCGTCATCCGAAATTTGCATAATTCACATTTTTGTTGTATCTTTGCATCGAAAATCAGACCTAATGAGGACTGGGATTTAGTGCGTTAGTGAGTAATCCTAGACTTTATGAAAAATCAAAACGCGCAAAATACATTAAATCAGTAGTTTACAACACATGTCACGGCACTTAAAAAATATCGTAATTGACGGTTTGAAGTCCTGTGGATTCACTTTTGAGACTCCTCCGTCTGCACGTCGCTCCAAAGGCGTGCGCTATTTCCGTGCCTGTGTCGGCGTTGACTGCTTCTGGGGATCCATGGACCGGCCCAAAATGGGACAAGCACGCCGCAAACGCATCGTTGTGCGCCCTTCCCGCTTCCGTGACGGACTCTTCGAACTCTACACTTACCATTTCCCGAAACACTGGTCGGCAGCCTGTGTGGCTAATCGTGAACTCATCAAAGAGGCGCAGCGTCAGGCGCACGCGCTGGAGCACGATCATTCCTTGGCTGCGCTCGAATGGAGAACGCGTTTTCTGCACCATTATTTCACTGTCTTCAGAGGCGGTGCCAAGCCTGAGCCTGGGATGAAGCCGTACTCGCGTTTGTACCAATATACCTACGTCGCGATTTATCGCGAACTCAAGGCGGAGCAGCAGAAGGCGCAAGCCGAACTTGATTGCCCTTTCCCGTCTAAGGTTTCCCCGATTAACGGGGACACCGTCACCTTCGAGCCGGTTATAGACCGTTCTCCGCTTCGCCGACTGAGGCCGAAAAAACTGACACACAATATTTTAAATACATTACATACCAATGATCGAGACTTTTTATTTGCCCGGCCGTGTGTGCTCTACAGCAGCCCTCCGGGAGATTGCATCCAAGGCGACCACTCCCTACACCCTCATCTGCCTCAAACCGCATATTGAGTGGGTCTATCTGGGACAGGAACGAATGGTGCAGGTGATGCAGATGACCGGTGCCACGATGGTCTATGCGGACCACTTTAGCAAAGTACAAAGGGACAATGTACAAAGTACAATTGAAGCGCCCGTCATTGACTACCAGATAGGTGCGCTGCGCGACGATTTCGACTTCGGCAGCGTGATGCTGTGGGACAGTGCCAAACTGAAAGCCCTCGTGGCTCAGATGGACACCGATTACGAGTTTGCAGGCTTGTATGACCTGCGGCTGAGAGCCACAGAAAGTGACAAAGGGACCAGGGGCAAAGTACAAGGGACAGAACTCGCCCATATACCGGAGTACCTCTATTACGAGATAGAAGAGGACACGCGCAAGTCCGGTGAGAAACTGTTCGACTACGTCGATCCGCGAAATAGAGCCGTGCAAGTCGAGATGGAGGCCTGCGTCACGGCGCACCTCAAACGCATCGGTGCGTATCTGAACCCCGGTGAGTATAAGCCGCTGCCTGAAGCCGATGACTCGTATCCCGTGACGGCTTCGGTCATCATTCCTTGCCGTAACCGCGTGCGGACGATAGGTGACGCTATCCGCAGTGCGCTGAACCAGAAAGTGCGTGCGCCCTATTCGTTCAACGTCATCGTCGTGGACGACAACTCGACCGACGGCACGGTGGACGTGATTAAGAGTATTCATGATGACAAGCTGATTCATATTGCGCAGGATAAGACCTGGCACGCAATAGGTGGTAACTGGAACGTGGCTATTCATGACCCGCGGTGCGGTAAATATGCTATCCAACTTGACTCCGACGACACCTATTTCGACGAGAACACCGTGCAAAAATTCATCGATGCCTTCGCCGGTTTGGAACCGGAGCAGGATAGCCATTCGGCGCGCTACGGCATGGTCATCGGCACGTACCAGCTGACGAACATGGACGGGGACATTCTGCCTCCGGGTGTGATTGACCACCGCGAATGGACGGACGACAATGGGCGTAACAACGCCTTGCGCATCAACGGACTCGGTGCTCCGCGCGGGTTCTATGTGCCGCTGCTGCGCACCATCAATTACCCGACGACCAAATACGGCGAGGACTATGCCGTCGGACTGCGCATCAGCCGTGACTGGCGCATCGGACGTATCTATGACGTGCTCTATAACTGCCGCCGGTGGGAAGACAACTCGGACGCCAACTGCGACATCGTCGCTATGAATCGCAATAACTGGTACAAAGACCGTCTGCGCACATGGGAGCTAATCGCAAGATTAAAATAGGAATACTTACTGCGCCGAAGATTGAGTACGAGCAGCGCGCACACACGTTCTTATTAAAGAATGTGCGCATCGGTATCGGTTTTCACTGGGACCGGCACGAAGACCAAGAGTTTGCAGGTGAGTTGGAGATACGCAACAATCCCGACGGCACACAGACCGCCATCAACACCATTGACCTAGAGGATTATCTGTGCTCCGTCATCTCTTCTGAGATGAATGCCAACAGTCCGATGGAGTTACTCAAGGCGCACGCCGTCATCAGCCGCAGTTGGGCGATGCGTGCGATGGAGCACCCGAACCATGAGGGTTACCACGTCTGCGCGGATGACCACTGCCAGCGGTACGAAGGACTGCGCAGGATGAATGAACGCGCGGTGCAGGCGGTGCGTGAGACCGCAGGGCAAGTCTTGATACATGTACAAAGGGACAAGGTACAAGGTACAAAGGAAGAGATTTGCGACTGTCGCTATTATAAATGCTGCGGTGGCAAATCAGAGATTTGGCGTACCTGTTGGGAAAATATCGATGTGCCGTATATTCAGTCCGTCGAATGTCCTTACTGCGGACGAGTAAGTGCCAAGACCTTGCGATTAGTGCTCAACGACTATGACCAGGATACGAAAGATTTCCATGACTGGCAGGTCACCTACACTGACGACGAACTCGATGAGATTGTGAATGCCAGATATCCGGGTATCGGGCATGTTCTTGCCCTCGAGCCGCTTCATCGCGGTGCTTCAGGACGCATTGACAGTCTGCGCGTTGTAGGTTCAGAACGCACAGAGGTTATCGGCAAGGAACTGAATATCCGCTATGCACTCAGCCGGAAATGCCTGTATAGTTCATGGTTTGATGTGAACCATGCTGATGGTCGGTGGACACTGACCGGTCACGGCTGGGGGCACGGCGCAGGTCTTTGTCAGATCGGTGCTGCTGAGATGGCAGAAGAAGGATTCAATTACGAACAAATACTCGCACATTACTATGTCGGTACAAGAATTGGCATTGCAGCGAAATAAGTACAAGCACCTGTCGGACGAGGAGTGGCGGTGGTTCCTGGAGCAAGTGGAAGGTCGTGAACGCACGGCCGACAAACTGCCCACGTTCGCTGCCATCGAAGACTGGTGGTACCCCGTACGCCTCAGCTGCGAGCAGTGTTCGTCGGAACAGACCGCCCGCTATAAGGCTTCGCTGGCACGCGGAGAAACGATGGCAGATTTAACCGCCGGGTACGGCGTCGATACGTATTTCTTAAGCGAGCACTTTGCGCACACCGACTACGTGGAGAAGGACGCTGAACTCTGTCGCATCGCCATGCATAATTTTGCAGGCAAACCGATTTCTATTCATAACACGACTGCAGAGGAGTTCTTAGCCTCAGCAGGCCAGTATGATTTGATTTTTGCCGACCCTGCGAGAAGAGACAATTACGGAGGCAAGGTGTTTAAACTGGAAGACTGCACGCCGAATGTGGTGGAGCTGCTTCCAACTCTTCTCTCGCACGGCAAACGATTGATGCTCAAACTGTCCCCTATGCTTGATATCAGTCAAGCGGTGACGAGTCTGTCGCAGGTCTCATGGGACGTGCATGTCGTTGCAGTAAAGAATGAAGTGAAAGAAGTGTTGCTTTTGAGCGGCGGAACAGGCACTATTACCGCCATTGATCTGGCAAAAAAGGAACAAGCTTTCACCTTCACGAAAGAGGAAGAGAAGGACGCGGAATGCCAAATTGTAAATGGTACATGTCCCAATGGAACATGGCTTTATGAGCCTAATGCGGCGATACTGAAAGCCGGCGCGTATAAGCTGGTGGCAGCGCGGTATGGACTGCAGAAACTCGATGTGAACACGCATCTCTATGCTTCGGACAAACAACTGGAAGATTTTCCCGGCAGAGTGTGGAAAATAAAGGCGAATAGCGAGAAGCCCGAGGCTAATGGACAAGCGAATGTGCTCACTCGCAACTATCCGCTCACACCGGAGCAGTTAAAGAAAAAACTGCACCTTCGTGACGGAGGTACAGTTTATGTCATTGGCTGCCGCGTAAATGGCAAGCCTACGCTCTTTTACGCCGAACGCGTTTAACCCAGCGGACTGAATATATCCATGCTAAAGGCGGATGTGAAAGCGTCTGCTTTTTTCAGGTTCTCTGCCGTGTCTAATTGTACACCTTTGCCGGGCGTCATGAGGAGAATACGATCGGAGAGCGCGAGCGCCAAATCCAGTTCGTGCGTAGAGATCAATATCGTTTTGTTTTGCTCGTGCGCCAGACGACGGAGCAAACGAAGAATGAGTATCCTATGCGGCAGGTCCAGATGCGCCGTAGGCTCGTCCAATAGGATGATAGGGGTCTGCTGCGCCATGGCTTTGGCAATGAGAATACGTTGTTTTTCTCCGTCCGAATGCGCATTGAAGAAAGTAGTAACCCCTTTCCAACCTTCCCCTGAAGGGGCAGGAGAAAAGCCTACTGCTTGTAAAGATTGTGCGATGATTTGCTCATCTTCCTCCGTCAGTCCATCGAGGAAGGACGAATAGGGATAGCGGCCGAGTGCCACCACGTCATGCACGGTAGTGTTATCCATAGAGAGCCGCTCCGTGAGCACAAGCGCGATGTGTTTGGCATCACCCCGGGTAAATTCTCCGCTGAGTGCCGGCTGGAGTCCCGCCAACGTTCTGAGGAGCGTTGATTTGCCGCAGCCGTTCGGACCCAGCATGCACACCATCTCGCCTTCGCATAGCGAGAAAGTGAGGTCGGATTGAACGACTGCCTCACCGAATGGCCGGCTTGCTCCGGTTCTAAACCGGTAGCCGATCGTTAACTTATTCGTAGAAATAGACACGTTGGACACGGCGGGAGACGGAGGTTAGAATTTCGTAAGTTATCGTTCCTAATTTGTCGGCCAGTTGCTCAAGCGGCATATGTTCGCCGAACACCTCGGCTATATCGCCCGGACGCGCATCGGCGCCTGTGACATCAATCATGGCCTGGTCCATGCAGACATTACCAACGACAGGGCACCGTTTGCCGCGCACCCATACTTCGCCGCCGTAGTTGGAGAAACGCCGGTCAAAACCATCGGCATAGCCGATAGGGATCACAGCAATCGTGCGGTCTTCCGTCAACTTGGTATGTCTGCCATAGCCTATCGTCTCGCCGGCTTTGACCGTTTTGACGGAGAGGATCGTGGTTTCCAATGTACATACATTGCGCAGTTTGGCACCGGCAAAAGAAAAACCGTACAGACCGATGCCGAGGCGGCACATGTCATACTGATAGCGACTGAAACGCTCGATACCCGCGGAGTTACATATATGCTTGATAATCGGATAGTTAAGACCCGCTTTCAGTTCTTCGGCGCAAGAGTCGAAATACTTTATCTGCTCCAGCGTAAAAGCATCGAACTGAGCCTCATCCGATCCCGCGAGGTGCGAGAATACGGAGGCTACGCGTACTGCTTTCTGGTGCGTCAGGCGGTCAATAAGCCACGGCATATCTTCTTTGTAGAAACCCAGACGGTGCATGCCGGAGTCGATCTTGATATGAATCGGCACGTTCTCCAGCCCTTTCGCTTCGGCTGCGGCAATGACGGTCTTGAGCGATTGGTGAGAATAGACGTTCGGCTCGAGGTTATTTTCCAATATCAGATCCATCGCCGCCACTTCGGGATCCATGATAATAATGGGAAGAACAATTCCTGCCCTCCGCAGTTCCACTCCTTCGTCGGCTACTGCCACCGCCAGATAATCCACCAGCCCGGAAGCCTGCAGCGCTTTGGACACTTCTACACTGCCGGCGCCGTAGGCGAAGGCTTTGACCATACAGGTCAGTTTAGTCTCGGGTTTGAGCAACGAGCGGAAATACCGGACATTGTCGATGAGTGCTGTGAGGTTCACTTTCAGCACCGTTTCGTGGGTCTGATGCAATATGCGCGAAGCGATCGTCTCTTCGTCGTATCCGAGTGCCCGCATGACCGCAGCGCAGGTGCGCACATTTTGGTGCGAAGGATCTTCTATCACTTGTTTCGCACCCACAAAGAGTTTCATTTTCTCTTCGCGTTTCTGCTCCAGCGAAGCAAAGTTCTCGTCGTGCTCATGGCCTATATAAGTAATCACGCCGATAGTCGGACGAATAATGCGCTCCAGCTTCTCCATTTCTCCGGGCTGCGAAATACCGGCCTCGAAGATAGCAATCGTCTTGCCTCCTGCCTCCTGACTC
This sequence comes from Paludibacteraceae bacterium, assembly GCA_017649845.1. Classification (GTDB taxonomy): domain Bacteria; phylum Bacteroidota; class Bacteroidia; order Bacteroidales; family Paludibacteraceae; genus Colicola. Next base: position 32 of record JAGCFY010000033.1, on the reverse strand, counting down.
TTGACTCCCTCTAACTGCCACACACTCAGCGG
>JAGCFY010000004.1 GCA_017649845.1 Paludibacteraceae bacterium | reverse complement strand
TGCTGAAAATCTTTCTCTCCGAAATACGCTTTGTCGGGTTGAACGAGATAGAAAAGGCGGCTAACCACCTGCACTACTCCATTGAAATGTCCGGGACGCATTTTGCCTTCCATCACCTGGTCCAAACCAGCAAAATCGAATTGAAACGTAGTATTCATTTCCTCAGCCGTGTACATCTCTTCCGGAGTGGGAGCAAAGACAAAATGTGCACCGATAGTACTAAGCAGTTCGGCATCACGCTCAATATTGCGCGGATATTTTGCCAAATCTTCCTTGTTATTAAACTGAGTAGGATTTACAAAAACCGAAACGAAACAAACATCGTTCTCACTCACAGCACGCTTTACCAAACTGGCGTGTCCGGCATGCAAGGCACCCATCGTAGGCACTAATCCGATTGTTTTACCTTTCTGTTTGCAAGCGCGTATAACCGCTTGTAATTCATTTTTGTTAGTAATAATTTGCATATACAAATGAGGTTAAAAATTCACACTTTTCGTAAAAAAACATGCAAAGTTACACAAAAATTGTCGAAAAATAAAATTTTTCGTCACTTTTTAGCCTTTTTTTTTCTTTATGTCAATTTTTTTTTGTACCTTTGCAATGCGAAAAACCGCACATGCTTATGAAAGAGCCGAAACGTATCCTCTTTATCTCCCAAGAGATAAACCCTTATTTGGCGGAAGAAAGTCCTATCCGCCAGCTTAATCGTCAGCTTCCGGAGTACTTCCAAAGTCATGGTTTTGAGACGCGTACTTTTATGCCTAAGTTCGGTGATATCAATGAGCGCCGTAACCAATTGCATGAGGTAATTCGCCTCTCTGGAATGAATCTGATCATCGAAGAGTCTGACCATCCACTGCTAATCAAAGTGGCTTCCATACAGTCTGCCCGTATCCAGATTTATTTCATTGACAACGATGATTTATTCCATCGTCGCAAAGGCGTGATGGACGAAAGAGGTGTGGAATACGCGGACAATGATGATCGCGTGATTTTCTATGCCCGCGGTGTAATAGAGACTGTGAAGAAGTTGCGTTGGACTCCGGACATCATTGTATGTTCCGGCTGGATGAGTGCATTGGCTCCGCTATATCTTAAACGGGCTTTCAACGATGAACCGTTTTTCGCAAATTCCAAGATCGTCCTAATGCTGGACGATAATGAATATCGGCAACCTTTCCATTCCAAATTCGCTGACAAACTGCGCATCAATGGTATCATGAATACAGATGTTCGCTCTATCGCTGATTTTCCGGTAGGATATGAGGAGTTAATGCGTCTTGCAGTGGATTATTCTGATGCCATAGTATACGCTGTACCGGCTGTAAACCAACGCGTATCAAACTATGTCGAAACCAAAGGCAAACCTATCCTGCCGTACGAAGAGATGACAGATTTGACCGAGGTATGCAAACGTCAGTGGGAATTCTATCAAAGCCTTCTGCAACCAGATAATGAATAAAAAAAACTCTTACATAGTTTTTCTTCTCACAGCTGTTTTGTATTGCTGGACGGCATGCAAAGATGATACAGCGAGCACAGGTCAATCGGTATTAGACGAAGATGATGCTATTGTTGTGCTGGCAGATACATTCCCTATTGGTTCGATGGTAGTGGATACGCTGACGTCCATCATCTCGCAAGCCGACTCGTTCCTGCTCGGCGAGATTGAGACGGATTATGGTGTATTGCGCGCATCTATTCTGACACAACTGGCATGTCCCGAAGGGTATCACTACCCGTCCGGAGATCATATCAAGAATTTAGGTTTGGACTCCGTTTGCCTATTCATGTATTATGACTCATGGGAAGGCGACGGATATTCTCCCATGGCCATCAATGCGTATATGATGGATAAGAAGACCTTCCGCTACAACGGCACCTACTCAACTGACCTGAATATCAGCGATTATTGTTCCCATGACAAGAGTATTCTGACCAACCACCGTATCATTGTGGCGAAAGAGAGGCTGGATTCCATCAAGAACAATAACGGTACGTATTCGCCCATGATACGAATGCGTGTAAATGATGATTTCGCTCAATATTTCTGGGGCATTCAGTCATTTGAGAGCCAAGAAATATTCAACGAACAATTCAAGGGTATCCTCTTGGAAACATCATTCGGCTCATCCACTGTGCTGAATATTTCCGATATCGCATTAGGTGTGTATTATCATTTCGAATATGAGAAAACAGCGGGCAAAGACACACTGGTACACGATATGAAGGCTTTCTTTGCCAACTCGGAAGTTCGGACAGTAAACCACTTGTATTACGAAGACAAACCGCTATTGATTCAAGCGCTACAGAACGATTCCGACACCTATAATTATATTATTGCGCCCGCGGGTGTATATACGCGTCTGCGCGTGCCGATGACACAGATAGCAGACTCCATCTTTGATAAAGTAGGAGAAAAGCGGCCTTATGTCAATAAGGCGGAAGTGCGGGTAAGCGTAGAGAATATGGATGAGGAAGACGGACGAAATGGTTGGCTGAATCCGGCGAAATATATGCTGCTTATTCGGGAGAACAGTCTTTCTCGATTCTTCAAAAACAAGGAGTTGCCGTCTGATACTTGCGCCTTGCTTGGCGAGTTGACTCAAGGTATTGATTCTGTTGGAGATGTGATTTATTATTACAGTTATGATATATCGGATTTCCTGGTTAATCAGTTGCGCAAAGAAACTAATGACTCTATTCTGAATATGCTTCTTGTACCGGTATCAATAGGAACATCCACGACAGCTCTTTCTTCCTCTGCCGTCTCATCGGTACGTCAACAACAGACGATGTCGGCCACCAAGATCCGTTCGGCAAAGAACGGCATGAAATTAGAAATCGTTTATAGCGGGTTCTAACGATTTAGAGGAATAGAATACAAGAATATTACCGAAGCACAAAAAAACGCGGCCCGAGAGAGTCGCGTTTTATCTTATACTGCGTTTTGCAGGCGGAAGAGATCTGCTCGTTCCAGTTTTTCCTGTGCGTAAGCTTTTGTAATAGTGAAAGCCTGCGGTTCTTTCTTTTTGCGATCAGATGGCAGTTCAAACATAATGTCCGTCATGATAGCTTCCATCAGTCCGCGCAAGCCACGTGCGCCAAGTTTGTACTCCAGGGCTTTATCAACCACATAATCCAAAGCGTCATCCTCAAACGTCAGCGTCACATTATCCATTGCCAGCAGTTTTTGATACTGCTTTGTCAATGCATTTTTAGGCTGCGTAAGGATAGATCGCAAGGCGTCGTGATCCAACGGATCGAGATGCGTCAATATCGGCAATCGGCCGATAATTTCAGGAATGAGTCCGTATGCTTTTAGATCCTGCGGCGCAATATATTGGAGCAAGTTATTTTTATCCAGATGCTCCGTTTCCTGCTGTGCCGTAAATCCGATCACCTGGGTATGCAGACGTTGCGCGATAGTTCGCTCAATGCCCTCGAATGCACCACCGCAGATGAAAAGGATATTATGCGTGTTAACGTGAATAAACTCCTGATCCGGATGTTTTCTTCCACCTTGTGGCGGTACATTCACTATCGATCCCTCTAGCATTTTGAGGAGCGCCTGCTGCACACCTTCACCGCTTACGTCCCGGGTAATGGACATATTCTCGCTTTTGCGCGATATCTTATCGATTTCATCTATAAAGACGATACCTCGTTCTGCTTTCTTAACATCATAGTTAGCGTCTTGTAGCAGTCTGACGAGAATATTTTCCACATCCTCTCCTACATATCCTGCCTGCGTGAGCGAGGTAGCGTCGGTGATTGCGAACGGCACTTTAAGCATTTTCGCAATCGTTCTGGCAAGAAGCGTTTTACCTGTTCCGGTATATCCTACCAGGAGGATATTGCTTTTCTCGATCTCTACGTCGTCGTTTGTTATCTCCTGCAGCAACCGCTTGTAGTGATTATAGACAGCGACCGAGAGGAAGCGTTTTGCTTCCTCCTGGCCGATGACATATTGATCGAGAAATTCCTTTATCTTCTGCGGCGTAGGGAGAGAATCGAAATCAAGGTCTCCAGCGGTATGCTTTGCCTCTTTAGGTAAGGTAAGCACTAACTGGTGGCCGGCTTCAATACAATCCGAGCAAATCAATGCATCTCCCATACCGGAGAACATATTCGGTTTGCTCTTACCGCAGAAGCAACAGGTATTTTGTTTACGCTCTTTAGCCATTTTAGATGCTTCGAACGATTACTTAGCAGCTTTTTTCTCTGCGCGGCGTGCCTGAGCTTGCTGAATATCGTAAGCGATCGGCGAAGCAATGAACAGAGAAGAATAGG
>JAGCFY010000032.1 GCA_017649845.1 Paludibacteraceae bacterium | reverse complement strand
CTCTCCCATATAGACGACATTAGAGAGCGGCTCACGCCCGGCAGCAATAGCCATGGCATCAATCTCGAATATCTGATTCAAGATCTCTGCAGCAGAGAGATTTCCGTGAAAACCGAGTGTGCCGGTCATACAAAACCGGCACCCCATTTTGCAGCCCGCCTGGGTTGACACGCACAGCGTAGCCCGGTCATCCTCCGGGATATATACTGTTTCAACGAAACAGGATGTAGAATTTGAAACTTGAGATTTGAAATTTGAGATTTCAAAGAGATACTTGCGTGTACCGTCCTCACTGACCGCTTCCCTGACAGGCGCATGACGACCGATAGAATAGTTCGCTGCGAGCGCCTCGCGCCCTTTGAGAGAAATATTAGTCATCTCGTCAAAAGAAGTGACCCGACGGACATACAACCACTCTGCCAGTTGTTTTCCGGCAAAGCGGGGCAAGCCGAGGCTCAAGGCGATCTCTTGCAGTTCCGATACTGTTTTACCTAATAGAGACTCCAATGACGAATCGCGATTTACGATTTTAACATCGTGACATCCATATGCGGATAAGCAAAGGTGAATCCTTGCGGCGGAAGTTCGGTATAGAAACGCTCATTGAGGTCGAAGAAGACATCCCAATACTCATTCGCTTTCACCCATACACGCACCACAAAGGTAATATCATTCTCATTGAGCGATTTGAGCGCCACAAAAGGTGCAGGGATAGCGTCCATACGATAATTGACCGTAGAGAGTTGGTAACTCGTTACCTTCAGGTCCTTATATAACTTTTTCATATCCGTATCCGCCTGCAGCACCCGTTCGTCACTATTAAGAATAGCGAGAATAGCTTCCTTGCACGCTGCTGCATCCACACCATAGGAAACACTCACCGACCATTCCACACGACGTAGCGGACGGCCGTTATAGTTATTGATCGTTCCGTTAGAGAGCGCGCCGTTCGGCAGGATCACTACTCTGTTATCAACGGTCAGAATCTTCGTTGCTGTGATATTTACCTCTACCACGGTACCGGTCACTCCTTGGGCTTCGATAAAATCTCCGGCTTTGAAAGGTTTGAAGGCCAAGAGCATGATTCCTCCGGCAAAATTCTGAACCGTACCGGAGAGCGCCATACCTACCGCCAATCCTCCTGCCGCCAGCAACGCTGCCAGCGAAGTAGTATCTACACCTAGCGCGCTAATAGAAATGACTATCAGCAGAACAGATAAAGATATCGTCACAAATGAAGTAACAAACGAAGCTATCGTTTTTTCCGTTTTACGGCGATCGAACATCCGCATCAGGATATGTTTTATCCACCGGATAAAGAAAATACCGATGATAAAGATGAGCAATGCTCCCAATACAGAGAGACCGAAATGATTCATCTTATCAACAAATATTTGCCAAAAGCCCTCCGGGTCCGTACGCGCATATTCAATCATATGCCGCGCTCCTTGACGGACGGAGTCGGACGTCAGTTTCTCTTGTTCCTGCACGGCAGTTGCCAGCGCAAGATTTTGCAAATCATCTAATAAAAGCATAATTATCGTATTCTATCGGCTGCTCGCACGAGCGCTTCATCCTTGAGGATGCGACGGGTAGCCATAAGGGTTAATACAAGACAAACTAGCGGAATACAAGCCCATGGCTGAATATACCATTCTACTCCCTGCGCCAACCTTGCCTGCCATATATAGAGAAAAATCACGCCATACCAGCCAAGACAGAACATGACGGTAAATATATTGAGCCGCGCTTGTAACAGACGTTTCTTGTAGAGGAAAATATCCACCAATGCCAACACCGGAATAAGCAGTGTCGCCAATGTCAGTCCCCATAGACCTTGAACGGGTGCCGGTGCATCACAAGCCTCCGTGTCTTGAATCCAATGCGTCTCCACAATGCCCGATGCCTTGAGTTTCCACGAGCGCAACGTCTCTACCTGCTGATTCTCCGTCTTAGACATCACCTCCACATTAGTGACAAATTCCACTACCGGCAGCCAAATAAGGGCAATACCTAAGGCAACAACTGCCAATAAATATAATGTTTGAATACGCTGTATCATCTTCTTTCAACTTTAAACTATTAACTTTCCAATGCTTCCTGCAAAGAAGCCACTTTATCTCCATGTTTATTGACCCACCCTATCTGACGAGCAGGGTTACCTACCATTAATGCATAAGGCGGTACATCTTTTGTCACAACCGAACCGGCGCCGATTAGGCAATATTCGCCCAGCGTGTGACCGCATACAATAGTAGCATTCGCGCCTACAGAGACGCCTCGGCGGAGAATTGTCGGACGGTATTCATCTTTGCGGCTGACTGCTGCACGCGGGTTGATGACATTGGTAAACACCATGGACGGACCAAGGAATACATCATCTTCGCAACGCACACCGGTATAAACAGAGACATTATTCTGGATCTTACAGTTACGCCCCAGAACCACATCGGGCGAGATCACTACATTCTGGCCGATATTACAATCTTCGCCTATCGTACAACCGGACATGATGTGACTGAAATGCCATATCTTGGTGCCCTTACCAATCGTACATCCTTCGTCCACATAGGACGACTCATGAACAAAATACTCCATTAGAAGAATAATTTTAATATATCATTTCCATTCGCAAAGATCAAGAGCGCGAGCAGTACCCAGAATCCGATTTCGTTTGCCCGTTCGAGGAATTTATCACTGGGCTTGCGGCGCGTAATCATTTCTACCAGCAGGAAGAGGATATACCCTCCGTCCAGAGCCGGTATAGGCAGGAAATTCATGAAGGCAAGTATGATACTGAGGAAGGCCGTCATATGCCAAAAAGCGTACCAACTCCAATAAGACGGGAACATAGAGCCGATAGCGCCGAATCCACCGAGCGACTGCGCTCCTTCTTTGGTAAAGACGAGGCGGAACTGTTTCACGTACATCGCGAGGATATCCCAACCGTATTGGATACCCGCAGGGATTGCCTGCCAGAACGTATAGTCCGTATGTTCAAAATCGAAGATATTCCACCGTATCGCTACGCCTATTTTCGCCTGGTCGCCTATGAAAAGGTGCGCTGTATGCAGTTTACCTTCACGATAGAAATCGATTGTGATCGAGTCACATGGATGGCGTAGCAGCTCCTCCGTCATGATCACATTACAGGGAGTCGGTTCACCTGCTACAGCAACGATACTATCGCCCTTCTGCATGCCGGCCAAATACGCCGCATTATCTGGTAAGACAGAGTCTATCACACACGGGATCCATTCGCTCATTAGGATGAAGCGGCGTTTCTCGTAGTTGCGATCCGCACGATGTTTGTCCCGCTCGGTTTTATCGAACTCATTTTGCAACGCAAGATAGCGTGTGCCTATATCTTCGCTCATTGTCAATGCTACTGTATCTGTGCCGCGAAGCACTACTACATCACGTTTACCTTCAATGATGAGAGCCTGTACGGCGTCGCTCAGCGTCTCAGGTTCCTGCCCGTTGATAGAGAGGATGCGGTCCTGCTGCTGAAAACCTTCGTCCAGCATGATCTGGGAATAATATAGGCCTGTTGTAACGTTACGCAGTGGCAGCGTATCTTGGCCCCATTGCCAAAGCAACATCATGAAAATCACAAGTGCTCCCAGGAAATTCACCAATATACCGCCGAGGATAATAAGCATCCTTTGCCATGCAGGCTTGGAGCGAAACTCCCAGTCCTGCGGCTCGGATGCCAAGTCGTCCGTAGAATGGGTCTCATCCACCATTCCGGCTATAGCGCAATAGCCACCGAAAGGCAGCCAGCCTATTCCCCATTCTGTGGTCTCGGGATATTTATTCCATTCCTCGTCTTCATTCTTTGCGAAGAATTTTGCATGCCATTTACCGTTAAATTTCTTAAATCTCGCCAAGCTGAACCTGGGATTAAAGAACAAATAGAATTTCTCCACACGAACCTTGAAGATTCGTGCGAAGGTAAAATGCCCTAACTCATGAATCAGAACCAAAAAACTAAGGGCTAATATCAATTGTATTGCTTGTATCATATTAATTTCTCCGCTATACGGCGGGCTTCTTTATCTGTTTGTACATAATCTTCATAGGATGGCTTGGCGATGAAAGTAGCTTTTGCCATAGTGCTACTGATAATATCCGACATCTGGAGAAAGCCGCAGCGTCCCTCCCGAAAGGCGAGATTGGCCACTTCGTTTGCTGCATTCAGCACGCATGGAATGTTCCCTCCGCGCTGTACCGCTTCGTACGCGAGTCCTAAATTCGGGAAACGTGTCAGGTCGGGTTGTTCGAAAGTCAGGTCCTTAAGCGCAAAGAGGTCTGCCCGAGGGAAATCACTTGTCATCCGCTCGGGGAAAGAGAGTGCGTACTGGATCGGCAGCCGCATATCAGGTGCACCGAGTTGCGCCTTGATGGCTCCATCGGCAAACTGCACGGCGGAATGTACGATAGACTGCGGATGGACGAGTACCTGCACTTTCTCTACCGGCACACCGAATAGCCATTTGGCTTCGATTACCTCAAAGCCCTTATTCATCATGCTTGCTGAGTCAATGGTAATCTTGGCACCCATGTCCCAGTTAGGATGTTTGAGTGCATCAGCCGCCGTCACAGAGCGCATTTGTTCGAGCGAGAATATACGGAAAGGTCCGCCGCTGGCGGTAAGAAGAATCTTCTCTATCTCGTTGTTATCTTCGCCTACGAGCGACTGGAAGATCGCGCTATGTTCACTATCCACAGGCAGTATCGGCGCGTGATGACGGAGCGCCAGATCACAAATGATCTCACCTGCCACAACAAGGGTCTCTTTATTTGCCAACGCGATTGTCTTGCCTGCTTTAATGGCCTCTATCGTCGGCCTCAGCCCTGCATAGCCTACCATAGCAGCTACGACGATATCAATAGACGGCATTGTGACCATCTCCGCGATAGCATCCGGTCCTGCCCATATCTTGATGTCAAGTGAGGAAAGTCGCGCTTTGAGTGTTTCGTACAGACTCTCATCCGCGATACATACCACTTCAGGTTTGAACTCCAGAGCCTGTTCCACCAGTTTATCTATGCTGCGGTGCGCGCAAAGAGCATAGACACTATAGCGATCTGGATGTGCACGCACCACATCAAGTGTCTGCGTACCAATCGAGCCGGTAGAACCTAATATCGCCAATTGTTTCATCACCATACTATCACTTCCTCCGGATTGACAAACTTCCCGGCATCCCATAGTTCGACTATCACGTCATGCTCTCCGTCTGTCATGCCTAACACTTCACCTCTTTCTATCTCAGCACCTTGCTGCTTCATCACACTGCCTACATGGCGATAAACGGTAACATATGTCGCGCTTTGCAGCAGGAGCGTAAAGGTATTGTCCTCCATGCGTTCAACGGATACCAGCGTACCGCGTGTAGTAGCCATGACCTGCTCGTTCTTAGCCGTTCGTATCGTCACACCATATTGCTTGAGGTCCGGCCGTGCAGACTGCACCACTATACCACGAACAGGTCGAAACAACTTGCGAACATTCGTAGAAGTGAGATTGTCGAATAATAATAACCTATCACGTTCTTTTTGCTCATATTGCGCCATAAAAGCTTCGGTAGCCTCGCTACTTTGCTCCGCGATCTGAGCGCGCTCCACACGCTGCAGAGAATCCAGACTCTGCACGCTATCCGACTGTATGTCTCCGGCTGTGAGCTGTTTGATAACATCTAGATACTGGCGCTGGAGCGCAAGGTCATATTGCAGGCTATCTACACGTGCGGATTCTTGCATCAGTTGCTGACGCAAACTGGCGCTATATCCCGGTAAGATATTTCGCAGCGGGGTATAGACGATTAGAACGGATAACAACACTATCAACGAGATGATAGAGATAGTAATGATACTGATTGCGCCCAAGAGACTGACGCGGAAGTGAAATACTTCGCGCAGTGTCAGGTCATCCAGCATCGCCAATCTATATTTTCTCCTTTTTTCTGCCATTAGAGAATGGTACAACCCTGACAGGGTTTGAGTTGTTTGAAGAAATCGTTACCTTTGTCGTCCACCAGAATGAAAGCAGGGAAATTCTCTACTTCTATCTTCCAGATCGCTTCCATACCTAATTCGGGGTACTCCACGCACTCGATGGACTTGATATTATTCTGCGCCAGGATAGCAGCCGGACCGCCGATCGAGCCGAGGTAGAAACCGCCATGTTTCTGGCAGGCATTGGTTACATCAATAGAACGGTTTCCTTTGGCTAACATGATGAGCGAACCTCCGTGATCCTGGAATTCATCCACATACGGATCCATACGTCCCGCAGTTGTCGGGCCCATCGAACCGCAAGCCATACCAGCAGGAGTCTTTGCCGGACCGGCATAATAAATAGGATGATTCTTGAGATACTCTGGCATTGGTTCTCCCGCATCCAGACGCGCTTTAATCTTCGCATGCGCTATATCACGGCCGACAATAATCGTGCCGTTGAGACTCAGACGCGTACCGATAGGATATTGGGTAAGAATCGCGCATACGTCTCTCATCGGTTGATTGAGGTCGATGCGAACAGCATCTCCTTCGCCCGCTTGACGAAGTTCCTCCGGGATTAGGGAAGCGGGGTTGTTATCGAGCTTCTCAATCCAGACACCGTCCTTATTGATTTTACACTTGATGTTACGGTCTGCAGAACAACTTACCCCCAGGCCGATCGGGCAACTGGCGCCATGGCGCGGCAGACGAATAACACGTACGTCATGCGCCATATATTTACCGCCGAACTGCGCACCCAAGCCGATCTTATATGCCTCTTGGAGCAACTGTTTCTCCAACTCCACATCGCGGAAAGCTCGTCCGGTTTCGTCACCTGTAGTAGGCAGCGAGTCATAATAATGAGTAGAAGCAAGTTTGACCGTCAGCAGGTTCTTTTCCGCAGAAGTACCGCCGATAACAATAGCAATATGATACGGCGGACATGCAGCAGTACCGAGCGATTTCATCTTCTCAACGAGGAACGGAATGAGCGTACCCGGATTCTGGATGCGTGCTTTGGTCTCCTGATAGAGATAAGTCTTGTTGGCTGAGCCTCCACCCTTGGTAACACAGAGGAAACGATACTCAGCTCCTTCGGTAGCCTCAAGATCGATCTGCGCCGGCAGGTTGCATTTGGTATTTACCTCGTCATACATATTGAGCGGCGCATTCTGTGAATAGCGCAGGTTACATTGAGTATAGGTATTGTAAACGCCTTTACTCAAAGCTTCCTCATCGCAGAAACCGGTCCAAACCTCCTGACCTTTCTCACCATGGATGATTGCCGTACCGGTATCCTGGCAAAGCGGTAGTTGGCCTTTGCAAGCTACCTCTGCATTACGCAGGAAGGTCAACGCTACATATTTATCATTCGCAGAGGCCTCTGGATCACGCAGGATCTTGGCCACCTGCTCGTTATGCGCGCGGCGGAGCATGAAGCTCACGTCATGAAACGCCTGCTGCGCCATGAGAGTCAATGCCTCCGGCTCGATTTTAAGAATCTCATGTCCTTCAAACTCGCCAACTGACACATAGTCTTTAGTCAGCAGATAATACTCAGTCTCGTCCTTACCGAGCTGAAACATCGGTGCATACTTAAATTCCATATATTCTCTATTTACTTATTCGTTTCAAGAATCGGCATATATAATCCTGCCAATTAGGCCATGTGTGACCGCCTTTACTTTCATAATAGGTATATTCGATATTGTTATCGTTCAGCCACTGGAGGTATTCGGACACATTGTCGTATAGAAAATCCTCGCGTCCGATAGCTATCCAATAGAGCGGATCATAACTCATTTGCTCACGCACTTCATCCTCCCAGTGGTCATAAACCTCATTGCTCTGCGGAGGCCGTATGGCCGGTGAGAAAAGGCCCACATAGGCAAACTGTCCTGCCAAATGATGCGACACGTGCATTGAATGAAATCCGCCCATCGACAACCCTGCTATAGCCCGCTTTGCCGGTTCATCACTCACGCTGTAACGACGTTCCGTCTCTGACATAAAATCAGCAAACTGCATCTCCCAATGACCATTCATAGCATTAGCTCGTTCTTCCTCCGAAGTCTCGCGATGCGGACAATTATCCGGCATCACAACTACCATCTCTTTCACTTCTCCAAGAGCCAAAAGCGAATCCATCCAATGCACCAGATGGCCTTGTTCCGTCCAGTCATTCTCGTTTCCCCACATACCATGATGGAGATATAGTACAGGGAACACCTCATTTTCTGCCCGTTCAGCATAGCCGTAAGGCAGATAGATGCAGCACGGCACGCCGTTGATGGTATCGCGAACCACTTCGCCCGCTTGTTTTACCGCCTCACGAGGTGCGCAGCAAGTCAGCACACAAAAAAAAGATGCCATGATACTCAAGTTCATCCATGTCTGGTTTTTCCTTATTTTTCGCATCATAAATATCACCTTACATAAAATTAGCTTGCAAAGGTACATAAAAAAAATGACATACGCAAGTTTTTTTTTGCGTTTTTTTTGCTTGGTGATATTTTCCTTTGATCTGCCACTGCTTGTTTAGTATTATTTCCACTTCTTTTTATACATTATAGTATTATATACATTGTATATAATACAGAGCAACATAGAGTATTTCATATGCTCAAATTAGTGCGTGATAAGTGCGTCGTTAGTGCGTGATAAGTGCGTCATTTTCGGGGAGAATGATAAAATATCTGGTTTTTTCTTGTTCATCTCAAAAAAAAGCAGTACTTTTGCATGCAAAATAATATAAAATATGAAGTGTTTAGTATCTTTATTACTGACTATCCGAGTACTATGTATCGGCAATAGTTTCTCCTGGGATGCGGTGGAGCAGGAATTGGTGCCGCTGTGCGCAGCGAAAGGCATTGAAATTGAAGTAAACAACCTGTATTATGGCGGATGCTCGCTCGAGCAGCATGCTCAATTTCTCATGAGCGATACAGCAGTTTATTCGCACCGCATCTGCACTAATCATAAGAATGAGGCGGGAGAACGTGAGTCTTATATTCCTCATTTGCAAACTCGTGTGATACGGGATACTATATCATTGCGCGAAGCGCTCCGAGACGGGGAATATGATGTTATCTCGTTGCAACAAGCCAGTCATGACAGCGGTCTGCGGAATAGTTATGAACCATGGCTGGATATGCTGGTAGATACGGTGCGTGCTTACCAGCCGCACGCGAAGATATGCTGGATGCAGACATGGGCTTATAGCCAAGACGCCAAACATTGGGCTTTCGCACGTTATCAAAACAGTCAGACAGAGATGTGGGATAGTATTCAAAACTGCACACGTTTGGTCAAACTGCCGATTATTCCATGCGGTTCCGCAATCCAATATGGCAGAGCCACAAAACTGGGTGATACTTTTTGCAGAGACGGCTACCATCTTAATTACACTTACGGTCGCTACACGGCCGCATGTGTGTGGTACGAATTCTTAACGGGAAGAGATGTTCGGAATAACCGTTACAAGAATCCTGAGATGACGTCGAAACAACGTCGATTGAGTCAAAAAGCGGCTCATCGAGCCGTAAAAGAAGCGATAAAAAGACCTTAAATGCACTTTTTTTGAAAAAAAATGCAAAAATATTTGGTCATGTCAAAAAAAAGCAGTACTTTTGCACCCGCTTTTGAAAAGAAGACTATCCGGTGCGGTAGTTCAGTTGGTTAGAATACCGGCCTGTCACGCCGTAGGTCGCGAGTTCGAGTCTCGTCCGCACCGCCAAGAGGCACTAGCCTCTCTTCTTTTCGAAAGAGGGTCCATTAGCTCAACTGAATAGAGTACCACACTACGGATGTGGGGGTTGCAGGTTTGAATCCTGCATGGATCACAAAAAAGAGTCGCAGGTAGCGGCTCTTTTTTTGTGATATATTATTGGTAGATTAATGCGCAACGAGCCAATTCTCACCCACTCCGCATTCTGCGATAAGCGGTATAGACAGATGGACAGCGTTCTGCATTTCTGACACAACAATCTCACGTACACGGTCTACTTCCTCTTTCGGTACATTGAAATTTAGTTCATCATGCACCTGCATGATCATCTGGGTTTTCAGACCTTCTTCCTGCAGCCGTCGATGGATAGACACCATCGCCATCTTAATAATATCTGCGGCTGTACCCTGAATCGGTGCATTAACGGCATTGCGCTCCGCAAACGAACGCACAGTAGCATTATGGGAGTTAATATCGGGCAAGTAACGCTTACGTCCGAAGAGCGTCTCAGCATACCCGCGTGCGCGTGCTAGTTTTTTCTGGGATTCAATATAATTGATTACGCGTGGGAATGCGGCAAAATAATCATCTATCAGCTGTTTTGCTTCCGCGCGTGAACAATCCAGTTGTTGCGCCAATCCGAATGCAGAGATGCCATAGATAATACCAAAATTGGCAGTTTTGGCCTTTCGCCGCTGGTCTTTACTAATCTCTTCGATCGGCAAACCGTAGATCTTGGCGGCTGTCGCTGCATGAATATCTTGTCCCGTACGGAAAGCCGCTAACATATGTTCATCTTGACTAAAATGCGCCATAAGGCGAAGCTCTATCTGACTATAATCAGCCGAGAGGAAAAGGCAACCATCATCGGGAATAACAGCTTCCCTGATGAATCTTCCCCGTTCCGAACGAATAGGCAGGTTCTGCAAGTTAGGATTACTGGAAGAGAGACGCCCGGTAGCTGTGACCGTCTGGTTATACGTAGTGTGAATCTTTCCATCTTTTGCGATGTAATTCGGCAAGGTGGATATATAAGTTGAAATCAGCTTATTCAGTGCTCTATGGTCTAGGATTAGTCCTACAATTTCATGACGTTCCTTCAATGCCATCAGTACTTCTTCTGAGGTGGAATATTGTCCGTTCCTGGATTTCTTGGCTTTGCTATCCAGTTTTAGTTTATCAAATAGCAGTTCTCCTACTTGCTTCGGGCTATTGATATTAAAAGTCTCTCCTGCGAGAATATAGATTTTTTGTTCAAGTTCCTTCAACTCATCCGTAAACACAGCCTCTGCCTGTTTCAGCTTCGTCACATCAATTCGAACACCCGCCTGCTCCATCTCACGCAACACTGGCACAAGAGGTAATTCCACTTCATTATACAGATTCCATAAGTCCGCGTCAGCTTTCAATGCTTCGAAATCCGGATATTTATAGGGATTAAAAGCCACCTCCGGGTTAAGCAGATATTGACACAAACGATTCTCTATAGTATCGAAAGTCACTGGTGGTTGACTATTTGCAGCGACCGCTTGATCTTCCGGAGCGGCAAACAGGTCTAGTTGCGCGGTATCAACCGGCTTGGTTTTCTTCGGCACAGAGACAGGTGAAACAAGTGCTGCCGTGGTGTTTTGGGGCAGCTTGCGAAGAAGAGTAGTAAACTCCAGTTCTCGGTATAGTGCCGTTAGCGCCTCCATATTCGGTTCCTTTTTCGCCAATTGAGCTTCATCCAGAGCGATCGGCACATCAGTTCGGATTGTAGCCAGAAAACGTGAGAACTTAATTTCGTCCACTTGACTCTCTACTTTAGTACGCAGAGCGCCCTTGATCTCGTCCGTACGCTCAAGCATATTATCAATGGAGCCAAATTGCTGAAGTAGTGAAACGGCTGTCTTCTCGCCCACTCCTTTACACCCAGGAATATTATCGCTGACATCGCCCATCAATCCCAATAGATCAATCACTTGGGACTGCGTCTGTATACCATATTTGTCACAAACTTCTTTGGGTCCCATTAGTTCAAAACCACCGGAGTGTCTCGGCCGGAACATAAACACATGATCGGTAACAAGTTGTGCATAGTCCTTATCCGGAGTTGCCATATAGACTTCAAAGCCAGCTTGTTCTCCTTGCTTAGAAAGCGTGCCAATCACATCATCCGCCTCAAAACCGGGTACCTCTAACACAGGAATATTCATTGCCTCGAGAAGCTGCTTGATTATCGGCACTGCTTTGCGAATATCTTCCGGCGTCTCGGGACGTTGCGCCTTGTATTGCTCATATGCCTCATGACGGAACGTGCCGCCCTTTGGATCAAAAGCCACACCGACATGCGTAGGACTAATCTTCTTGAGCAAATCCTCAAGTGTTACAGCAAATCCGAAGATAGCAGAAGTATTCTCGCCCTTACTATTCATGCGCGGAGCACGAATAAACGCATAGTACGCACGGAAAATCATCGCGTACGCATCTATTAGAAGTAGTTTCTTCATATTACCAATCAATAGGCTCCAAGCCGTGATTTACAAGATATTTATTGGCTGCAGAGAAATGTCCGCAGCCGTCAAACCCTCGATATACAGAGAGAGGGGAAGGGTGCGAGGTTTGCAGGACCAAGTGCTTGCGGCGGTCAATAAACTGTCCTTTTCGTTGGGCATATGATCCCCATAGCATAAACACCAGATGTTCCCGACCTTTATTTAAAGCATCGATGGCGGCGTCGGTTAACTCTTCCCATCCTTTTCCCTGATGGCTTCCGGCCTTATGAGCCTCCACCGTTAGTGTGGCATTCAACAGTAATACCCCCTGTGATGCCCATCGGCGCAAATCGCCTGTAGCAGGAACAGGTTTACCCAAGTCCCGGTTAATCTCCTTATAGATATTCATCAAAGAAGGCGGAATCGGCACACCTTCCGGCACCGAGAAACTCAACCCCATCGCTTGTCCCTCCTCATGATAAGGGTCTTGACCAATAATTACCACCCGCACTTTATCAAACGGGCAGGAGTCGAATGCATTAAAAATCAGACCTGCCGGAGGGAAACACCGGCGGGTCTGATATTGCGCACGCACATACTGAGTCAGGAGTTCGAAATACGGCTTGTCAAACTCCGTCTGCAGTACGCGTTGCCAAGATGATTCTATACGAACATTCATCAATCCACAATAAGCATTGCATCACCATAATCGCCGAAACGATAGCCCTCTTGCACAGCCACCTCATAGGCGTGCATCGTATTCTCGTATCCCGCAAATGCCGCCACCATAATAAGTTGGCTGGAACACGGCATATAAAAATTAACGAAGAAACTATTCGCCGTCATAAACCTATATGGCGGGAAGATGAACTTATTGGTCCAACCGTCATATACTTTGAGTTGACCATTTGCACCGGCCACATGCTCCATAGCACGCATTATCTCCGTACCTACAGCACACACGCGGTGTTGTTTTTCACGTGCTTTATTTACAGCCTCTACCATCGCTTCCGGCAAGACAATCTGCTCAGACTCCATCTTGTTTTTCGTCAGATCTTCCACATCAATATCCTTGAAAATACCTAACGAGACATGACTAGTCATAAACGTGGTCTCTATACCACGAATCTCCATACGTTTGAGGAGTTGTTTAGAGAAATGCATTCCGGACGCAGGAGCAGCCACAGCACCAACTTTTTCTGCAAAAATAGTCTGGTAGCGTTCATTATCCATCTCGCGAACAGGCTGGTCATGGAAACTCTCCTGATACTTTTCCTGTGTTGCGATATCCATCGGGCGGTGGATATATTTGGGCAACGGGGCATGACCCAGTGCATACAGATGAGGAACAAACTCCTCATTGTCATAATCTGTCAAGAAACGGAAAGTACGTCCACGGCTGGTAGTGTTATCAATTACCTCTGCAACGATTGCCGGATCCTCCTCAAAAGTCAACTTATTACCGATACGGATTTTACGTGCCGGCTCTACCAAAACATCCCAATAACGCAAACGATGATTCAGTTCCCGAAGGAGGAACACTTCAATCAAGGCGTTTGTTTTCTCCTTACGCGCCCATAAACGAGCCGGAAATACTTTGGTATCATTGAAAACGAACAAATCGCCTTCGTCAAAATATTCTACGAGTTCCGGTAATGATTTATGCTCTATCTCGCCCGACTTACGATGCAGTACCATCAGGCGCGCTTCATCACGGTAAGGCGCCGGAAATTGAGCAATCTGTTCTTCTGGCAGTTTAAATTTAAACTGGCACAGTCTCATATCATTGGATTTGTACATATTCTTATCTCACTTCGTTCGAACGAGTATTCTCTTCGTTCAGTTGTTTCAAAAAATCATCAATCGTTATACAATCTTCAATCTTTGTGGAACCCACTCTGGTACGTCTCAAGGCAATAAGGTGCGCTCCTGAGTCTAATCGCTCTCCTATATCCCGCGCCAATGCCCGGATATATGTTCCCTTGGAGCAAACAACGCGGATAGTAAGTTGCATTTTTTCATGATCAAAGGCCAGAACTTCTATTTCATCTATTTTCAACAATTTTGGCCTAAGCTCCACTTTCTCTCCTTTGCGGGCAAACTCATAGGCCCGTTTACCATTGATCTGCACCGCAGAGAATACAGGCGGCACTTGCCATTGTTCTCCCAGGAAAAGAGGTATAGTTTGTTCAATCAACTCCCTTGTGATATGTGCCGTTGGATAAGTCTTGTCCACCTCTTTTTCCAAGTCATAGGATGGTGTCGTAGCACCAAGTTGTAAGGTAGCAATATACTCCTTCACATCATACTGGAGCGACTCAATCATCTTTGTTTTCCGCCCTGTGCAGATGATAACTACACCCGTTGCCAAAGGATCCAAGGTGCCGGTATGTCCCACCTTCAGTTTCTTCGTTTTCAGCAAACGGCAGAGGTTATAACGCACCTTGGCCACCACGTCAAAAGACGTCCAATGGAGAGGTTTGTCAAATGCCAGTATCTCACCCGACACAAAATCCCACATATCAGCAAACAGTTGCGATTATCGCAGTGACACCAACGATCGCACAGTATACGGCAAAATAGATCAGGCGTTGGCGTCGAACGATCTCTATCATAAACCGGCACGCAAAACAACCGGTAACAAAGGCAGCCACGAATCCCACTATAGCCGGTAAAAGAGCAAGAGAACTCTCTAACTCTCCTTGCAGCAATTTCAGCAAATCGAGGAAGGCTTCTCCCAAAATAGGAATCAACACCATCAAAAAGGAGAACTGTGCGACACTCTCTTTTTTCACACCGCAGAGCAATCCGGTAGCAATTGTTGCACCTGAACGACTTAAACCCGGCAGGACAGCACATGCCTGTGCCAAGCCGATAATAACGGCATCCTTATACGTCACCTCATGCGATGGTCTCTGACTACGGCGTTGCAGCCATTCGCTTAAGGCCAACAAGCAGGCCGTGACAAGCAAGCAGATGCCTACCAACAGCAATCCGTTACCAAAGAACGACTCCACCTGGTCTTTAAAAAACACACCTACAATAAAGACAGGGATCATGGAGACCAAAATCTTCGCCACATAGTCCTTCTCTTTATTCCACTGCAAAGTAGTAAATGTGCCGTTGAAAAGTTGTGCTACTTCGCGCCATAACACCAGGAGCGTAGAAAGGACGGTAGCTGTGTGGACTATAATCGCGAAAGTCAGATTCTCTTCTCCCGATGTACCCAGCAACGCTTGCCCTATTTCCAGATGACCGGACGAGGAGACAGGAAGAAATTCGGTCAAGCCTTGCACGATACCTAATATCAATGCCTCAAGCCAACTCATTTTTTCTTGCTACGGAATAAGATAGCAAATAACATGAACACAAAGCCGAAGAGTGAAATCATCGGACCTACCGTGATACGGCGGAAGGAGAAAATATCCGGATTATACACCTCTCCGGACGGATCACCCACCATCAATGCAAAGCCCACAACGATGATGATAAATGAAACACCTATAAGTATGAGGTTCAGTTTCGGTAATGTTTTCATATCTCGTATAAAGAATTATTGTCCATGCGAATATAACGCCCTGTAGCAATCAGAGAAGCAAACAGAGTTATCAGCAGACCGGAACAGAGCACTACCGCAGAAACAAAGGCAATATTTTGCCATGTCAATGCAAAAAGCATGATACCCATCCGGAAATCCACATAATACACCATTCCGCTCAAAATCGCCAAAGCCACCAGACCGGCTATGAAACCCATCAGCATATTCCGCAATACGAACGGACGACGAGTTACCCAGGAAGTAGCTCCGACAAGCGTCATCGTATTGATGAGAAAACGTTTGGAGTAAATCTGGAGACGGATGGTATTAACAATAAGCACCATTGATACCAGCAGAAGAGCCAAAGCCACTGCCAGAAGAATTAGCGAGAACTCATGTACATTGCTGCTCATCAGATCCGCCAAATCACGCGGATAGATAACCTCCGTCACGTATGGTAACTCCTCCAGATTAGAGGATAACACTGCCAAACTATCCGGTGAACTATAGGCATCTGTGGGATGGATCTCATAACTGGAAGACAACGGATTGTATCCTAAAAATGCCGCGGGATCTTCTCCTAAAGAACGAATATGTTCTTCCAATGCATCGGAAGCAGAGACATATGTATAACTACTACACATATTCCCTTCATCCAACATAGCCTCCAGCTGTGCACATTGCGCGCTATCAACATCATTAGATAATACAGCCGTGATGGTCATGTTCTCCCGCATGCGCGTAATAAGAGAATCGGTGGAGAGCAATAATATGCCCTCCAATCCGATTAGACACAATACCAGCGACACGCTGATAGCGGACGTTACATAGGAATTACGAAAACGATGCTTACGCATTAATATTCCCAAAGATCTTGCTCAAAGTTCAGCAACTCGGTAGCAATACGATCTTGTTCCTTCTTGATTTGTTCTTCTGTACCCGCATAATCCGGAATCCAGCGATTGTACATATTTCCCTCTCCAACGATATACGACGTGTACAGATGTTTCTGGAAGAACTCATCAAATGTCACACGTTTTACCTCGTTGCGGTTAGGAATAGCGTACTGCATTGCCATAAACGGACGAAGTTGATCGAAAGGAATCCAGAACATGATTGACTCACGCAGCGAACTCATTACGTTAGCGCTATCGCGGGTAGTAATCAGATCTGACTGCAACGGAGCAATCGCCATAATCTTCGAGTGCAGACGAGAAGTATGCTTGTCAAAGAACACCACCTCCTGAATCAGGTATTTCAATTGGTTCTTTACTATCGGTTCAAAACGATAGAAGTGTCCAGAAAGTTCATCCGATACACTATCGTAGTGAATCAGCATAGCATCAGACTCCGTGATATCAAAGTGGGTCGGGTCATCCGAATAGTCAGCGGTAGGATCATCTGCCATGAACATCATCGGAATCATCGCCTTCGCCAATGGTTCTTGCTTGAAGTCAGGCTTGATAGTCTCCATATTTTTCTCGTAGATAGGCAGACCATCTACTACTGCATCGGCAATAACCTTGAACAAGTTACGATAATCAGAGTCGTCCGATTTCGTCGGGAAATAGAGCTGGTAGTTCTGTTTGTACCGCATATCAATAATACGATACACATAGCGTGCCCAAATAACATCATCAATACGGTGATCAACCAGTACAATGGTATCATGAGCCTGCGAGAACTCTTCGGTCTGGATACGCGCACTACCCATCTCGTCAAAGAACGAGATTACCTTGTGCTGTGCCTGCGCCGTGATAACGCCAAGCATCAAGCAAGCAATAATACTAAGTTTCTTTATCATATTCGTTAACTATTAATTCAAAGTTAGAGGAATCGGCGACAATCGAATCTCTTTTCCATCCGGTCCTTTAGCTCGGATATCCGTGATAATCACAGAGTTACCCGGTTTGAGTTTACCCAGACGATCCAGTTGTTCACGTGTGAACTTGTTACCGCGAGACTCCAGATAAACACCGTTGATATTCGCACGGAATCCGGAGATCTGGAACGGCAGGTCAAGCAGACCGTCAGGACCATAAGAAGCGATTACCGTTGCGCTTGCATTCAACAAAGCGCTACGAGGAATAGCCCTATCACCATTATATTCATTTTCACCTGATTTGAAGTAAGCACCCGGTTTCGGCAAAGCCTTTACACGGTACTCTTTGTTTCCCATCGGCTGCATACGGCCATCCAACTCTGCAGACACGGAGATCGACACGTTTTTCGCTCCATCACCCGGTTTGATAATCCACAAGCCGCCCTGCTGACGGACAGAAGCGCCACTTACGCTCACTTTCACCTTGTCGTTCGATACACCCGGTACCGAGATGGAGAACTTGTTGTCATATCCGCGGTACATAATGTTGAGGTCCGTATTGGAGATAGTCACAGCCGGCTCACCTACGCTGTACTCACTAGAGAACGGCAGGTTTTCCATCTCACCTGTTGCAGGATTCTGGTAAGCAATCCATCCCGAGTATTTTTTTAGACCCGTTCCGGAAGCAGCTACTTCATACAATCCCTGATCATTAATGCGTTGACCTTCGATATAATACTCCGGACGCTGCGTAGAATCCACTGCTGCTAGAATAATCTGTGCAGAGTATTTGCCGCCACGGATAACATAATTCGAATTCGGTATCACGTAAGCGTTCAATTTATTTACGCGCAAGTCGCCCGCATCTGTACGATCCATCAAGTATTGAATCAACTGGCTTTCTGTAGAACGAACATCATTCTGCATCTTGGTCAGAATAGTGATCGACGCGCCTACCGGCATTCCGTCGAAGATAGCAATCTCCCAATCGCAAGAATCTTTCTCGTGTGCATTCCAACCACGCTCGGTAGCCAGGTTTTGCAGAATAGAGTTGCGTAACTCCGCATCCTGATCTGCCAGAGCGGCTGCATAATCACGATAATAAGCCACTATCTCTTTCAACTCGGCACCATGCTTCTCATTGATTGCATATTGAGCCGTTACATCCAGATTCGAGTTTCCATCAATACGACGAGTCGGATCTCCCTTGCCGTCTTCACCTCTGCGGGCATCTACTTTCTTTTGGCCATCCGCCAAGATAGCGATATGCTCCTTGAAGTCCTGTATAAAGTTAACGAGAGAATCCGCACGTTTTTGCACCTCTATGGCTTTATCGAACCACTCTTGAGTCTTCTCAGGGTTGTCTGCATTTGCAGTCTTGAAGTCATTGTAGAGTTTCGCGTTACGCGTATCCGATGCAGCGATTGAGGAGTGCAAACTATCGTCCACCAATGTAAAACCATTGAGGATATCCGTACTTACGTTCAACGCCAACATGGCGGTGAGCACCAAGTACATCATACCAATCATCTTTTGTCTCGGGGTTTCCGGACAGTTTTTTGCTCCACTCATTGCTGAAGTGTTTTATTGGTTTTGTTTCAATTAGTAATATTCTTTTCTTTATGCAACTATTACGCAAGAGCGTTGAGCATATTGCCGTAAATATCGTTCAGGCTAGCCACTTGTTTCTGCAGTTGCTTAGCACCTGCGGCAAATGCCGTTTGTGCCTCCGCTGCTTCCTTGGCAGCTGCTGCAGCTTCTTTCTGAGCCTCTGTCTGAGCGTTTACGGATTGCAGTTGAAGTTCATAAACTGTATTCAAAGCAGCGATGCTCTTACCTACCTGCTCAACGCCAGCCTTGTAAGCCTTGGTTTCCTCAGCGATATTTTGCATGTCACCGCTAACCTGCGCATAAGTAGTTGCCAATGTACCGGTTGCAGTTTTGAATGCATCGGTAGCCACACCGGCCTCAGCCAGTTTCGATGCATAAGCCTCAGTAGCAACGCCGGCAGCCTCTAATTTCTCGCCTAACTTGACACCTGTCTGAGCCACTTTGCCCAGTTCTGACAACTGAGTAGCGGTTTTGGCCAGTTCAGAGATTCCATCCTTGAGTGCAGCCAAATCCTCATCCTTCAAACTCGGTACTTTAGCCGAGGTAGCTCCGCCCGCTACAGGAGCAGCTGAACCCACTACTGCCGGACCGTCAGCAACACCTGCGCCCAACAATGTAGGACGAGGTTGATGAGATTTCTCTTCCAATAACTCAGGTTTCGATCCGTACTCCAACAACTGCGGGAAGACATTCTCCCAGTGGAACTCAGGATGCGGATGCTCCAATGTACCAATGAGGAACAAGAATGCCTCCGTGAACATACCGATCATCAGCACTTGACTTGCACCCGGCCAGTGCAAAATTTTAAACAATGCACCGACAATAACCACGGATGCACCCGCAGAATATACGATGTTTACTACGTTTTTTCCCTGGTATGATCCATACCAATGCATGAATCTTGCACCAAAACCTTGCTTTTCTGTAGCCATAATGTATGAAAAATTAATTATTATTCCTTATTTATATTATATATTATTTATTATTCGCCAATGTACGCGCGAACGCAACGGAAACCGATGTACGGACGGCTCTCATACTGATACTCATAAGTACGCACGCCACATTGCATAAAGTAACTGATATCTTTCCAGCTACCACCCTTAACCACTTTACGTTTCAGGATATCCGGATCGGCTTTACGGGCCATGTAACTATAGTCCGGATTCAAGTCATGGATATGCGTGTTGGCAGCGCTCTGATATGCAGAGTTGGTCCACTCCGATACGTTACCGGCCATGTCAAACAGACCGAAATCATTCGGACGGAACTGAGCTACCTTCATCGTGGTAGTACCGGTATCATCGTTATAAGCACCACGGTACGGTTTGAAGTTTGCGAAGAAACAACCCTTGCCGTCACGGGCATAGTTGCTACCCCACGGATACATCGCTAGCTTACGTCCACCACGAGCTGCATATTCCCACTGGGACTCGGTCGGAAGACGATACTCGTTTACCTCAAGATCAGAGTGCATATTAAAGAGCTTCGTACGCCAATTACAGAACGCATGAGCTTGCTCCCATGTTACACCGACTACAGGATACTCCGAGTAACCCGGATGCTTGAAATACATGTGCAGCAACGGATCGTTGTACGAGAACTGGAAGTCACGAGCCCATACCAAGGTATCCGGATAGATACAGATGATCTTCTCCGTCAACAGGTCTTTCGGCTCACGCAGAGGACGGAAAATCGTCGAGTCCTTGATCTCGTTACGCTCGTTTACCCAGAAAGTATCTACACGTGCCGTAGCTCCGGGAGGATACGTACTCGTTGCCACGTCAAATTTATTACGTTGCGGCAGCGCCTCATCCATATTCACCCAACTATAACGGTAATGCAGGTTGTTCGTATTAATGTGACCGTCCGAGTAATACATCGATGACAATGCGTCAACAACATCTTCCTCTTTACTCTTCCAAGGCACTTTCTTGCTCCAGTTGATACGGAAATTATCCTCATCGAAGTCCTCGTCCTTCGGCTGAAGAGCATAATCCGTCATACCGGCTGCAATCAAGTTGGTGAGAGCGATCGAGTCACGAACCCAATTAACGAACTGATGGTACTCATTGTTGGTAATCTCTGTCTCGTCCATCCAGAACGCATCTACAGTTACCATCACCACGTTGTCCGGCTGCTCGAAGACCGCCGACTGCGTGTTTGCACCCATCATGAAGGAACCCTTCTTGATAAACAACATACCATAAGGATTAGCCTCCTTAAAACTGCTTGACTTGGTTGCACCCACAAGCTCTCCGGCCGGTTTGTTACAACCTACCATCACCATCGCTACCAAAGCGATCAATGGCAAAATTTTTGTTACTTTCATACTTACAAGTATCGAATTGATTTATATTTATTCGTCCTTTTCGGCTTCAGGATGTCAAATCCGTAGGCCAGATATATTTCGTGGCTTCCATAACTCTCCAGCAGCAGTTTGTTGGTCGGCAGTTCGCAACTGTAGCCCAACTGCAAGCCGGAGATGATATCTACACCTAATAATATATTTACGCTTCCGTCTATCCGGTAACCGAGTCCCCAGCGGTAGCGATCTTTGTAATCGCACATTAACGTAATATTCACGTCCCAACTGGCAAAATCACTCATTACCATCGCACTCGGAGTCAACACCCATTCCCTGTAGTTCTTCAGCCTAAAGCGGTAACCTCCACTCACATACATCGTTCCCGCCAATGTTACTTTCTGCTCTACGCCGCTTGTTCCATCGCTCCAATCGATTTCCGGCCGTAACAGATGACTGTAACTTGCGCCTACCCACCATGTCGGAGTGCTGTAGTACAAACCTACCCCCATGTCAAATTTCATTCCCGATTTGCTACCTGTCGGTATTGCTTCGTCATTCGCCTCGTGATAATCATCCCCCATCTTGGCCAAATTAACCGAATCACCTTTAAAACCCACATTCACAAAACCCAGATCCACTCCAATACTCAAATATCCTTTCCCAAGTTTCTGCCGGTATGCATATTGAGCGTACAGCGATTGCGTTGTAAACAATCCGTATCGGTCGTTCAGAAACCTCACTCCGGCGCCGTGACTCGTTTTGCCTATCACGAACGGCGAACAGAAACTGAACCATGTGCTCATCGGGGCGTTAGTAATATCCACAAACTGCATGCGGTGTGCCCCTGCTACTTTCATCAGATCACCTTCTCCTACCGCCGCAGGATTAAAGGCTGTCGGCATATACATATATTGCCCTATCTGCGGGTCAAACTGCGCACTCGCAGTCAATACGGCTAAAAGCCCCAACAGAATTGCAATATATCGTTTCAATTTTCAACGGTATAAATAATCAACAGATTAGTACTCCTCTTCGTTGTACATGTAATCGTCATCGTTGGTGGGGAAATCCGGCCATATATCCAATATGCTCTCATATTGCTCCTCGTCATCCCCCTCCAATTCCTGAAGGTTCTCAATTACTTCTGCCGGTGCTCCAACACGGTTGGCATAATCCAGTAATTCATCCTTCGTCGCCGGCCACGGCGCATCATCCAATCTTGCCGCCAATTCAAGTGTCCAGTACATATATTTTTCTCTTCTTTTCGCGTTGCTCGCCCGCATTACACGGGCATAATTTTTCAAAAAACGTGCAAAAGTACTAAAAATCTATGACACATGCAAATATTTTATGCAAATATTTACAATTTTCGGCATTTTTTACACATTTTGACACAAATCCGTCAATTTTTACACAGAAATATCCTTTTTCCACTCAATTTCCTGTTTGTTTTGCAAGTACGTAACATATCGTGACAGAACAAACATATAATCACTCAGGCGATTAATGAATCGCAAGGCCACTTCGCTTGCTTGCGCGTCAATCATTCGTCGTTCAGCTCGTCTGCACACAGTACGGCATACATGGCATCGGCACGCCTCTTCACTTCCAGCAGGCAGCAAAAATCCTTTTTGCCTCGGTATCTCTCCTTGCATTGCATCAATCCATGCCTCAACTTGTTTCACATCCGCTTCCTGGATCCATTCACCCGGAGCAGCACTCAACTCCGCTCCCAGATTAAAGAGTTTGTTCTGGAGCCATGATAATTGTTCGGTTAGCGGCTGCTTTGCTTTATCCGGCGAGATTTGCAGTTTGCAGGCCAGCAGTCCTATCCAACTATTCAGTTCATCTACCGTTCCGTACGCTTCCACACGCACGTCCGTTTTGGGCACACGAGATCCATTAGCCAACGAGGTCTCGCCTTTGTCTCCTGTTTTCGTATAAATTGCCATATTTCCAATAAGGGTTATTAGCGGGTTATCAGCATGTTTTTAGCGAATTGTGCCCGACTCATTACCGACTCGTTTAGCACTCATTTAGCGGTTAGAGTCTAATCCGGTAATGACGTTTCAGGTAGCACGGATTGACAAACAGCAGCCCGATATGATATAGATCCATACTTGTCGTCACACGTTTATCCTGTTTCAATTCCTGCCAGGCGCGCTCCATTTCTTCTGAATAATGGATATCATCTATCACAACCACTCCTCTATCCGTTAATCGGGGTAACAAGTAATGTACATAACGCATAGTAGCTTCATAGGTATGGTTGGCATCCACATAGGCGATATCCAGTTTCGCGCGCGCGCAATTAAATAAGGTATCGTCGATATTGCCTTGTTTCCATTCGATATTTTCCAATCCCAATGCTTTCCATACACTTTGCGCTACAGCCAGAACAGCTTCGCTTCCTTCCAATGTCACCACCTTATGCCTGCTGTCCGCGCTCGCCAAGTAAGCGGTTGTGATACCTAATGAGGTACCCAATTCCAGTATCTCAAGAGGTCTTTTCTCCTGTTGTCCCATAAAATGAACTAAACGGAACAAGACCTGGCCTATCCGCGGACTCTCCAGCTGCCCGCTGGCGATATCGCATACCCGGCGTGGCACATGCGTCCCTTCTTTGCTGCCTCGTGAACCGAAATCCACTACATCCAGCCTATCCTGACACGCCGTCAACAGCGATCGTCTGCGTTCGATATCGGCAAAACAATAGAACGCATTCCTGTCACGGAGCACAAAACGCACCAAATAAAACAGATACGGAGAATGAATCCCCTCGCCTGTCGTATTCCACGCACTCAGAACATGCCGGACATATGTCCAGATTCTATGAAAAGCACTATTACTCGCCATTTGGGGTGCAAAAATACAAAAAATCTTGCATATATGCAAAAAAAAGTGTAATTTTGCAGCATGATTTTGAATTATATTTGGATTTCGCTTATTCTGCTGGCCGTTTTAATGGGGCTGGTGCAAGCGCTATGTTACGGAAACGTAGATATCTTCTCTGCGATTCTTAATTCCACTTTTGACAGTGCAAAAACGGGTTTTGAACTCTCGTTAGGTCTTACCGGCGTATTGGCACTCTGGATGGGTATTATGAAAATCGGAGAGAAAGCCGGTGCTGTCAACACCTTAGGAAAAGCCATCAATCCGTTCTTCAGCCGTATTTTTCCGGAAGTTCCGAAGGGACATCCTGTGTATGGTTCCATGCTGATGAACTTTGCGGCCAATATGTTAGGTCTCGATAACGCCGCTACACCTATGGGACTCAAAGCGATGGGTGAACTGCAGGAACTGAATACCGACAAGACCAAAGCATCCAATGCGATGATCATGTTTGTCGTACTGGGCGCCAGCGGACTGACACTCATTCCTACCACCATCATGGCTTATCGCGCGCAACTCGGCGCAGCCAATCCTGCCGATGTCTTTTTACCGATATTGATTGCAACATATGTGGCAACACTCGTCGGACTCATCTGCGTCTGCGTGGCGCAAAAAATCAAGATGAAAGATCCGGTTGTATTAGGCACTATTATCGGCTTGACGGCGTTGGTAGGTCTGCTTGTTTGGGGTGCTACATTATTGGATCCGCACACGCTATCCGTCGTTTCCTCTGCCATAGCAGCTATACTGCTCCTCGGCGTCATTTGCTGGTTTGTGATACAGGCAATGAGCAAGAAGATCAACGTCTATGATGCTTTTATAGACGGTGCAAAAGGCGGATTTCAGACTGCAATCGGTATCATTCCTTATCTGATCGCTATCCTTGTGGCCGTAGGCATGTTCCGCGCGAGCGGTGCCATGGGACTGCTGGAGCAAGGTATAGCCTGGTGTTTTGCAGCTTGCGGCATCAACCCTGATCTGGCAGGAGCTGTTCCTACGGCATTGATGAAACCGCTTAGCGGAAGCGGTGCACGTGGACTGATGTTGGAAGCCATGACCACGCACGGAGCAGATAGTCTGGTAGGCCGTTTATGCTGTATTCTCCAAGGTACAACAGACACGACATTCTATGTCCTGGCTGTGTATTTCGGTTCGGTAAACATCAAAGACACACGCCACGCCGTAGCTTGTTGCTTGTTAGCCGATCTCGCCGGAGCCATTGCTGCATTTGCCATTGCGCCTATTTTCTTTGGATAAGATATGATTCGTTTCACTTCGCAAGATATTGAGATGCCCGCTCTGGATGAGCGCAAGATAGGCCGATGGATTCGTGCCGTGGCGGCAGACTATGGTTTTGCTGTAGGAAACATCACCTATATCTTCTGCTCCGACGAGCGGGAATTGGAAGTGAACCGTGAATTCCTCGGACATGATTATTATACCGATGTCATCACGTTTGACTACTCCACTCCTTCAACGCTCAACGGCGATATCTTCATTTCGCTGGATACTGTTAAGTCAAATGCTGAAATGGTAGGCGCTACTTTTGAGCACGAACTGCATCGAATCCTTATCCATGGGATATTACATCTCACCGGCCAGGGTGACAAAACACCGGAAACAAAGGCACAAATGACCGCCAAAGAGGAACTTGCGCTGGCTAAATGGTAAAAAAATGACGTTTTTTGTGGTCTTTCGCTCATTCATTTGGTGCGAAAGATTTTTTTTTGTACCTTTGCATCGCAAAATTATATTTTCGTATGAAAAAATTATTACTCATAGCACTCGGTGCGTTTGCGTTACTGCCATCAAATGCCGTTAACTACTGCGCTCCGTCTTCTTGGGGCTATGCTGGTAATGTTACCGGCGGCGGGAACGCCAGCCCTACTTTAGTGAGCAACGAAAGCCAGTTATCCACGGCTCTCAACAAGAGCAACAGCGTTATCATCATTACCAAAGATATCACGGTGACAAACCATATCAGTTCAGACAAAAACAACCTGACTATCATGGCGTTGCCGGGCAAGAAACTCATCAGCAACCAGCAGAACGCGTCCAATTCGGGTATCTTATACCTGAAAGGCAACAATATCATCATACGTAATGTCATCTTTGAAGGTCCGGGAGCCTATGACTGCGACGGATGGGATAACTTATGTCTGGACAAAGCGACGAATGTATGGGTTGACCACTGCGATTTTCAAGATGGCTGTGACGGTAATTTTGATATTAAAGGAACATCTGATAATATCAGCGTGACTTGGTGTCGTTTCCGTTACCTAAAAGAACCTAAAGCCGGCGGTTCCGGCGGAGCTGACGATCATCGGTTCTCCAATCTGGTGGGTTCAGGCAGTAGTGACAAGCCTACCGACGGAAAATACAACATCACATATGGTTATTGCTGGTGGGATGAAGGATGCAAGCAACGAATGACTCGCTGCCGCAACGCGTTGATACATTATCTGAACTGCTACTGGAACTCGTCCGTAGCGGATTACTACGTTGGTCCGGAGAATGTAAGCAGTTATTTCGAGGGGTGTACTTTTGCGGGCAAGGCTAATAGTCCAAGTAAAATCTGGAGTCCATACAATAATACCACCAACTATTGCACGTTTGTCAATTGCACGGGAAATCTTCCGTCTAATTCCTCTACACCGGTGGCTGCTCCTTCTTATGCCTATGACCAATTGACAGCCGCTACAGCTAAAAATTATGTTACCAATGCTTCCTGCGGCGCAGGAGCAACCCTTACTATCACCAATGCAGGAGAGGTTTCTTCTTCCTGCGACGATGGTACTACACCTGTTCTTCCGCCGGACACCACCGTTACACCGCAGGACACGATTGCAGTCAGCGGCGATTGTTGCATCAGTTTGGCCAAAGGCGCAGAACCGAGTGTCGCCAACGGAGGTATTTCTGCGGATTTCGGTCTGCTCGACATCACTGTAAACAACACCGGAAGTACTTGGGAAAACGGCTATTTCAACATGGGCAAGAATGCCGACTATATCACATTCGATTTCTCGGCATATAACTCCACTATTGAGGCTGTAGAGTTTGATGTCACTATTCCGAATCTGGCAGACGGGAAGAACACCATTGCTTATCATTGGAATAACGATCAGAATTCGTCATATATTATTTCCAGCGCGGCAAAAGAGACGGTAACGCTGCAAGCTCCTGCGAATGCCAAGTCGTTTACCATACAGCGTTCAGCAGGAACCGGCACACGGATCTCACAAGTATGCTTCGAGCTGATCAGCACCGAAACCGGTATAGAGAATATTCATCCGTCAGAAGTTAAAAGTCAGAAAATACTACGTGACGGGCTATTACTCATTCTTCGTGATGGCAAGATGTATGATCTGTTCGGAAGGCCTGTTAAATAAGCAATCTTGATGTAAACAAAAATGGCGGCTCAGACGAGTCGCCATTTTTTGCTATACTTTGTATCGTTAGTCTTTAAACTTTGCAGCCAGGAACTCGCGGTTCAAGCGAGCGATATTCGCCAGACTTACACTCTTCGGGCACTCAGCGGCGCAAGCGCCGGTATTGGTACAGTTACCAAAACCGAGTTCGTCCATTTTAGCTACCATCGCTTTAGCGCGGGCAGCAGCCTCAATCTTACCTTGCGGCAGGAGAGCAAGTTGCGAAACCTTAGCAGCCACAAAGAGCATCGCCGAACCATTCTTACAAGCGGCCGCACAAGCGCCGCAACCGATACATGACGCAGCGTCCATCGCTTCGTCTGCTACGGGTTTCGGAATAGGTATGGCGTTGGCATCAGGCACACCACCGGTGTTGACAGAAACGAAACCGCCTGCCTGCATGATCTTGTCATACGCGCCGCGATCGACCATGAGATCTTTGATTACCGGGAATGCACGGCTACGCCACGGCTCAACGGTGATGGTCTCGCCGTCTTTGAACTTACGCATGTGGAGCTGGCAGGTCGTGATAGCGGAGTCAGGTCCGTGCGGGTGACCGTTGACGTACATCGAGCACATACCGCAAATACCCTCACGGCAGTCATGGTCGTACGTAACAGGGTCTTTATGCTCCGCAACGAGCTGCTCGTTCAGAATGTCTATCATCTCCAGGAACGAAGCACCTTGGAATACATGTTTGAGCTCATAGGTCTCAAAATGACCTTGCGCCTTAGGTCCTGCTTGTCTCCAAACACGAACCTTAATATCAATATATTGATCCATGATTAGTTTTTGTAATTACGCGTTTTACGTTCCGTGAATTCGTAGTCAAGCGGCTCTTTGATGAGTTGCGGTTCTTTGTCCTCACCCATATATTTCCAGCAACCGACATAGGAGAACTTGTCATCCTGACGGAGAGCTTCACCTTCCGGTGTCTGGTATTCCTCGCGGAAGTGACCGCCACAAGACTCCTCACGATGGAGAGCATCTACTGCCATCAAACGACCGATTTCAATGAAGTCAGCCAGACGGAGTGCTTTCTCCAACTCGTTGTTGAGGGCGTTAGCTTCACCCGGGATATAAACATTGGTCCAGAACTCTTTCTTGATGGCATCAATCTTCTTGATACCTTCTTTGAGGCCCTCTGCGGTACGACCCATGCCGACGAAGTCCCACATGATAAGACCGAGCTCTTTGTGGATCGAGTCAACCGAGCGTTTACCTTGGATAGCCATCAGTTTATTGATCTTGTCCTGAACCGCTTTCTCTGCCTCTGCGAACTCGGGCAGGTCGGT